>DIMZ01000163.1:12509-12669 GCA_002425825.1 Cloacimonetes bacterium UBA5553
TGGAAGATATTGGAAGAGAAGATGGAGCGAATTCTGTCTTTGCACGACTATCAGGAGATTCGCCTTTCCGTATTGCAGGATTATCAGGTGTTACACACCGGTATCACCGCCCTGATGCAAGGATCTGAGGCAGATCATGCAGTGCAGTCTGTGCTATCCA
>DIMZ01000163.1:12707-13457 GCA_002425825.1 Cloacimonetes bacterium UBA5553
GCGCCCCGAAGGCACGATAAGCGTGTTGCATCATACTGCCAGGATAATTAACACGGGTGAAGTGCATCGTTTTTACTATTCCGGTCCCATGTTTCGCAAGGCAGAAGCTCTTAAGCAAATGGAATTTTACCAGTTAGGCGTAGAACTGCTGGGCAGCGAAAGCATCCTTTCCGAAAACGAAGTGATTAGGCTGGGCATGAAGATATGCCATGATCTGGGGCTAAAAGAAGTGCGTTTGGACATGAACTCATACGGTTGCATGCAGTGCCGGGATGCCTTCTTTGCCGATCTGCGCAAATTCTTGGAAGATAACAAAGACAAGTTCTGCAGCGATTGCTACCGCGAGCTATTTGCCAATCCATTCAGTGAAACAAGCTGCAAAGACGAAAGTTGCCTGCATTCACTGCAAAGCGGCCCACAGATTGGCGCCTATCTATGCACCAAATGCAAAGAAAACTTCCACCGTGTAAAAAAGATACAGGCGAACCTCGGTAACCAATACATAGTGAACCCGTTTTTATACAAGAACTTTGCCTATTACAACGAGACTGTATTTGACTTTGTTGCCAGCCACGAAGGCAAAGACGTAGTAATTGGCGGTGGTGGTCGCTACGATTACCTTTCCGCGCAGATCACCGGAAAGAAGATACCAGCAGTTGGCTTTTATCTAAATCTGGACATCCTTTTCGACATCCTGGAGGCAAGAGGTACTTTTCGACGCAGCATGGATAGCTTTAAGGTTTATCTCTG
>DIMZ01000163.1:13462-15002 GCA_002425825.1 Cloacimonetes bacterium UBA5553
AAAGAAATGATGACCCTGCAAATAGCCCAGGAACTGCATGCTCAAGGCATTAAAACCATTATCTCGCCTGAGATAAGTGACCTGCAAACAGAAATAGCCAAGGCTTCTGCCAAGAGCTGCCAGGTTATGCTAATCCTTAGAGAAGACAACATCCGTGAAGGCAAGGTTCTGCTTCGTAACCTGCAAAAAGAACACCAGGACTATATATCACTAAAAGACACACTTCCGGCTATCCTGCTGGCAAGAAAAGCATTAAATAAAGAATAGCGAATTACTACAAGGAGAAACCATGCAATCTGTAATGACACACCGTGCCCCCGCCGCAATTGGTCCATATTCTCAAGCTGTAATGAAAAACAACACTCTGTTTATAAGCGGACAACTTGGCATAGACCCAAACACATTGAATATGCCTGAGGGTTTTGAAGAACAGGCAAATCTGGTATTCAGCAACATAAAGGCAATTCTGGATGCAGCCGGTATGGGTATGACACACATTGTAAAGGTAACAGTTTACCTGAAAGACATGAACAACTTCGCTCTACTAAACGAAATCTACGCACGCAACTTCAGTGCCCCATATCCGGCGCGTGAAGCTGTGCAGGTGGCAAGATTGCCCAAAGATGGCTTAGTTGAAATATCCGTTATCGCCATGAGATAGAAATGAGCATTACCACCAAAGGCGGAGATAATGGCCAAACCTCGCTATACTCCGGTGAGCGAGTATGGAAAGACGATTTGCGCGTGGATGCCTATGGCAGCCTCGATGAACTGGACGCAAACATTGGCGTAAGCAAGCATTATGTAGATAACCATAAGCTGAAAGAGCTGCTGATTGCCGTTCAAAACAAGCTATACAGGGCAATGGGACAGCTTGCCACTCTGGACGGTTCTTACCCCTATCCTATGTGCGAAAAGGATGTGGATGAAATTACTGACACCATTCACCACTATGAAGAACTGGTGATGATTACCGGCTTTGTGGTTCCCGGCTCATGCCTGGCATCAGCTAAACTGGATGTATGCCGCACGGTTGCCCGCAGAGCCGAGAGGCGAGTGATAGCCCTGTCGCATGTTGCACCGGTTGCTCCCGAGCTTTTGGGCTATATAAACCGTCTATCCGACTTTTTCTTTATCTTGGCACGCTTCGTGGAACATGAACTCGGCGTGCTAACCTATAAAAGCAAACCTGAAGGAGGTTGCTGAAGCGCAACCAAAATGGAGACTACATGCATAAAATAGTACTGATTCGCCACGGCGAAAGCATTTGGAACAAGGAGAACCTATTTACCGGATGGACAGATGTTGACCTGTCTGAACAAGGCTTGCAGGAAGCTCATGCCGCCGGCAAAAGGCTAAAAGAAGAAGGCTTTGTATTCGATGAAGCATGGACATCCGTGCTGAAGCGTGCCATTCGCACTCTGTGGATAAGCCTGGACGAAATGGAACTGATGTACACCCCGGTGCATCACGACTGGCGGCTTAATGAACGCCACTACGGTGCTTTGCAGGGGCTTAATAAAACAGAAACAGCGGCAAT
>DIMZ01000163.1:15023-19754 GCA_002425825.1 Cloacimonetes bacterium UBA5553
AGCTTCGATACTCCTCCTCCCGCACTGGAAACCACAGACCCTCGCTTCCCCGGATTTGACCCCCGCTATGCGCATCTAAGTGCCGAGCAATTGCCACTATGTGAGTCACTTAAAGATACCTGCGCAAGAACTATGCCCTTTTGGAATGAAGTGATATTGCCGCGACTGGCTGCCGGCCGCAGAATGATAGTGTCTGCTCATGGCAATAGTTTGCGTGCCATAGTAAAAAACCTTAATGGCATCAGCGATGAAGACATAGTAAATCTGAACATCCCTACTGGTATTCCTCTTGTATATGAATTCAACGCTCAGCTCCAGCCGGTGAACAGCTACTACCTTGCCGATGCAGACGCAGTTGCCGCCGCCCAGGCAGCCGTGGCAAACCAAGCGAAGGCAAAGGCTTAGGCGAAGAATATCATATTTAGCTTGACTAATAGCAAGCGAAATACAGAATAGCACAAAACACCAAGGAGATACACCATGGCAGTAAAGATTGATAAAGAAGCCTGCATTGGTTGCGGCGCATGCGTAGATGTATGCCCTGTAAACGCACTTAGCATGGTTGATGGAAAAGCAGAATGTGATGATAACGCTTGCATCGATTGCGGCGCATGCATCGCCACATGCCCTGTTCAAGCCATTTCCGAGTAACACAGTCCAGTACCCGATTTTTAATAGATGGGAGGGAAGCATTATGCTTCTGCTTCCATCTTTTTTTGCCTATAAACCATTTAGAAAGAGGTGAGCCATGAAGAGATTATGTATATTTGTTTTGTTTTTCTTACTATTGGGCAGCGTGTCTGCCATACAGGTAAGCGGTAGTCAATCCGGCACTTGGACAGCAGCTAACAACCCCTACCAGGTAGTAGGCAATATTACCGTTCCCATTGGTGAAGTGCTTACTATTCAAAGCGGAGTAGTGGTAGAGATAATGGGTGCTTACCAGATCACCATTGCCGGTAACATGCATGCCGAGGGCACCGAAAGTGATAGCATTCGCTTTGTAAATATGCAAACGCCTGTAACCACTTTGTGGCCTGGATTACGCTTCGAAAACGAAAACTTCTCCAGCACACTAAATCACGTTTATATCGAATATGCAACCTATGGCATCCGCTGTATGAATTCCCCGCTAACGGTTACCAATTCCCGCATAAACCGTTGTCAAAAGGGTATGGAGCTTTATGCAATAGGAGCCAGCAATCCTGCCAGTGTATTGGTGGACAGATGCATAGTAGAAAACAGAATCCAAAATGGAATTCTGATAACACAAAACAGCAATGCAGTAATCTCATTCAATGAAATCCGCGGTAATGGCACCGGAACACAGTTCTATGCCGCCATCCAGCTTAGCAACCAGTCCACCAACGGCAGCAACAATCCCCTAATTGTGAACAATAATATTCACCATAACCTGAAGCAAGGTATATCAGCATGGGATATTGTGGGAGCAAACGCGATAAACCCTCAAATACTGAACAACATGATTAAGTATAACTACACAGGTGTGTATTTCCTAAATGCCTCGGGTTACGTTGCTGATAACGAGATTTGCCACAACTTCATTCCCGGCAACATGAATTCCGGCGCAGGAGTAATGGTATCGGGAGCAACCTCAGAGCCATACTTTGAGCGCAACCTGATCTCTGGCAACTACACAGGCTTTTACATTACCAACAACGCCCGCCCCGTGCTTGGTGATATGAGCATATATCACTCATGGGCACAGGGCGAGAACATAATATCCGGCAACATTGACGCCAATGGTGTACTCAACTCAGTGTTCTGCGCTCAATACCCCAATGCTACGAATGTAATAAAGGCAGAAAACAATCTCTGGGGCGTTAACACTGCCGAAGAAATAGCAGTTGGCATTCAGGACGGTAATGATCTTAGCACGCTGCCAATAGTAGATTTTGAACCCTTTATAGTAAACATAATGCCCACCACCATTATAGGCTCATACCAGGAAATGGTACCTATGATCCTTAGCAATGTAAGGCTGGATTTGATTGCCGTTAACGGTGGTCACGTTCTCCAGAGCTTCCCGCTGGAAAGCAGCCAAATTGACGTTACTGCACTTGTAGAGGAGCCTTTCTATGTCATGGTGGTAGCCGAGATACAGCCGGGTAATACCATGGTTTACGGTTTAGCGGGTGGCTTTATGACCCCCACAGAGTTTTACCCCGGTGATTTTGCTCCTGTAAATGTAGGAACCATTAGTGTTTCAGACACAGCCCCGCCTCGCTATGAGATTGTTGGCATGCCCATCATTGAAGGAGAACTGACACTTCACCCCCTTATGCATGGAATTTCTGTGTATGGCTGGAACCACATGGATTTGGTTTATCCCGATGGCGATTTCTTAATCTTAAAAAGAAACATCCGCCGCACGTTGTCTGGGGAGATAGCAACCGAACTACCACCCAATACGGTATATAGGAAGTATCTGAATGTAAGCCCCGGAGACACCTGGGAACAGACAGAAGTGCATCCCATAACCGGGCAAATTCTGCCTAGCACCGTAAGAGTTGATAACTGTAAAATAGCCAGCTACATTGAAGAAAGCATTCTGCTAATTACCCGCCATAACCCCGAAGGCAATGTGGTGGATAAACAAGTGTTATCAAATTTGGCAAACCTTCTTTTTAGATACGACAACCACTATGTGATATCCAAAGAAGAGATTTCATATTTCGGTACTGCCGACCCTCTGGCTCCTCATACCGGCACCTCGTTCTTTTCTGTAGATACCGATCATGTGCCCAGTTTATTGCTATACAATACCGACTTGTATTTTGATATTCCTGAGCAGATCCAAGTAAGGCTATATTGGCAGGCTCCGGGAACCTTGTTTCCAGTATGGACAAACTACCGCATCTACCGCAATAATGATCTGATTGCCACAATTCCCTTCTCCCAAAGTGAATATACGGATACTAACTGGGATGGCGCAGATGAAGCACTGTATAGGGTGGTTGCATGGGATGAGTTGCATCAGCTTGAATCGGGACAAACCAATGATGTATTTATAGGTGCTACGGCTAATCATGACGAACTGCTTGCCCCGATTAGTATTAGCTTATCACCCAATCCGGTGCGATTTAGCCAGGGACAGCAACCGGAACTGAAGCTCAATAACCTGAATAACTGTAACGCTGAGATTGCCATTTATAATGTAAAAGGGCAGATGGTGCATACTACACAGTTGCATAACAGCCCCAGCTTCCTGTGGAATGGCAAAGACAAGTCCGGCAATCGCTGTGCTTCCGGCATCTACTTTATGAAGGCTAATATAAAAGGCGAAAGCCCTGTAATAAGAAAACTGGTTGTGTATTAGGCACAGGCTGTTAGAGGACAGTATTTCATACAAAGCCCACCGTTAGCAGCGGTGGGTTTTGTTTTTGAGTGCTGAGGAGTTGGCGTTACAGACTATTTTGGTAAAAGTGTAAATCATGGACAAAAACAGACTGTGTGCTCGCCTTCTTCCTTGCTGCTTCCTTGCTGCTATCCNNAAATTGCTTGCCATAATCTCGCAGGCAAAAAACAATGAAAGATAGTAACTCGTAGGCGTATTGCCATACTATGCCAAGTGAGTTCATAGTCCAAAAATATGAATTTGGGGAAGCTAAGCGATGAAGATACTGGTGATCAATTGCGGCAGTTCATCTTTGAAATATGAGATTTATAAAATGCCGGAGCAGCAGAGCTTGGGCAAGGGCTTAATAGAACGTATAGGNNCATGTCGGAAGGTAATATATGCCAAACATATAAAGACCGGAAATACCTAAAGAACCTACCCATCCCCAACCATCGCATCGCCTTCGAGCAGATGATGCAAGCTTTATTAGATAAAGACAATGGAATATTGTGCGATATAAATGAGATATACGGAATAGGGCACAGAGTGGTGCACGGCGGCGAGCAATATTCTTCTTCCGTTATTATAGATAACGACGTGAAGCATGCCATTGAACTGAACTGTGAATTGGCACCCCTGCACAATCCTGCCAATCTAACGGGTATTGTGGAAGCTGAAGCCATCTTTGGTGATATTCCGCAAGTGGCTGTTTTTGACACCGCCTTCCATCAAACCCTGCCACCATCGGCATATCTGTATGGTATTCCGCGTGAGTTTTATGATAAATACCGCATCCGCCGTTACGGTTTTCATGGCACCAGCCACCGCTATGTAGCAGGAATAGCCATGCAGATGATGAGGCGTAGCCCTGAGAATACGAACATAATTACTTGCCATTTGGGCAATGGAGCATCCATCACCGCCATTCAAGCTGGTAGATCGGTAGATACATCCATGGGTTTCACACCCTTGGAAGGGCTGATGATGGGCACCCGTAGCGGTGATCTTGACCCCTCCATTATCTTCTATCTTGAAGAGCGGGGATTTGACTTTCATGAATTGCATAACATACTAAACAAAAAAAGCGGCTTACTGGGTTTATCCGGCATCTCCAGTGATCTGCGAGATATTGAAGCCGCTGCCGAAGCAGGAAATCAGGATGCCCAGGAAGCACTGGAGACCTATGCTTACCGCATTCGACGTTACATTGGTGCCTATGTGGCAAATCTGATTAAAGTGGATATGATTGTGTTTACAGGCGGCATTGGACAATTTGGGGTTAACATGCGTAAACGCATCTGTGGACGCCTTGAGAATATTGGCATTCACATAAACCGCGAACTGAATGAAAAAGTGGGAGCTAATCCGGG
>DIMZ01000163.1:19770-24638 GCA_002425825.1 Cloacimonetes bacterium UBA5553
CATTATCTCGCAGGATTACTCACCCATATCCATTTTGGTAGTACCCACTAACGAAGAATTGCAAATAGCCATAGATGCCTTTGAACTTATATCTTGTGTAGACCTTTGCTCAGGCAATACAGCTACTGGTTAACAATGCTAAACCATTCTGGTTATAAGGAGTTATAATGAAACGAACTTCCCTTGTGCTTTTGTTTACTCTATGTGCTCTGTTTTTAGCAGCTTCCGTGGGCATAACCTCCGTGAATATGGAGGATTATAGCGGAGCGGTGGTGCGGGTGGTGGTAGGATTAACAGCGGATTCGGATTACAAGATTGAAGCCGGAACCGGCACGCTGGTTTTTAGCCTGAATAACTTTATTAGCAATAGCAAAGCCAGGATTAATACCAAAGCCAGCACTCTGGTTAGCTCTATCGAGCAAGATGGAGAAAGGCTGTTGATATCGGTTCAGCATCCTTACCGTTATGAAACCACTCCCTTTGGCTATCCTCGCCGCGTGGCAATAGATATCTTCAAATCTGCCCCCACCAAGGTAGAACGGCTTGCCATTGCCGAGTTTTACAGCGAAAAAGGCAAGCTGAATAGTGCCGACAGGATGTATAACGCCTTACACATTGATTATCGTGAGGATACGCAGATACTCTATTATTGGGCAGCACTATTGGCAAAGCGGGGCAGCAGCCGTGCTTCTGAAAAGCTGGCTATGATACCGGAGAACTCCCCCTATTTTAAACGTGCACAAGTGCTGATGGCAAGGCTACATGGCGATGAAGAGCCCCTGCCTCCCCCTCCACCTATCGAAGAAGCGGAAGANNCAGCAAGGAAGCAGCAGGGAAGTGGGAGAGATAAACCAACGTTTGAGAAAAACAGCTTGAAGCTACAACCTACTTGATGAAAAGCATATCGTTTACTCCTGCGTGCAAATAAACCTTTCACATTGCGCTTGACAGATTGAGCCACACAAAAATTAATGCACGCTCAAGACAAAACCTTATAAGGAGAAATGATGTACGCCATCGTTGAAATTAGTGGATTTCAGTTCAAGGCTGAAAAGAACGCTGTTCTACGCGTTCCCTTGCTGAATACGGCGCAACCCGGTCAGAGCTTAACCTTTGATCGCGTTCTCCTCGTTCGCAATGAAGAGGAGATCAAGGTTGGTCAGCCCGTAGTCGAAGGCGCCGCAGTTATCGCAGAAGTGATCGAACACGGTAAAGGAAAAAAACTCGTGATATTCCACACCAAACGCCGCAAAGGCTACCGGGTGAAAAAAGGATACCGCGAACAATATACAAACGTTAAAGTTACCGATATTCGGGCTTAAAGGAAAGGGGTGAAATAATGGCACATAAAAAAGGTGTTGGAAGTAGCCGTAACGGTCGCGATAGCAATCCGAAACACCGTGGCGTTAAAAAGCACGGTAGTGAAAGCGTTATTGCCGGTAATATTATAGTTCGCCAAAAAGGCACCAAGATTCATCCTGGTGAGAACGTAGGAATAGGCAGAGACTTTACCATCTTCAGTCTGATAGACGGCAAAGTGAAGTTCGTTACCAAAAGAGAAGGCAAGAAGTTTGTGAGCGTTGTACCAAACGAAGAATAGACTAATTTAGCCAGATATATTATGCTAAAATCCGCTGCTGATGTAGCGGGTTTTTTATTTTTGGGGCGATGGTAATGTCTGCGTCGCATTGGAATGCTACGATGCGCGTCCTGCGCATCCTAAATGTAGTGTCCTATTATTGGTACATTATTTAACCTAGAGGGGCAATAATAAGACATTGCATCAAGCTTAGATGGACACTATTTGCTGCTGTCATTAAGTTATTTTCTATCCATATACTGTTCTATTACAGCTACTTACACAGCCATAAAAAAGTATTTATTACAGAGAACCCGGTTTTGGCACGCTACTTGCGTTTAGATATATCGTGTCCCACAGGGATGCACAAAATAGAGTGAACCCAGAAAAAAAAGAATAACCCCAAAAAAGGAGATTACCATGGGAACCCAACAAATTCTTTTGATCGTACTCAGCGTTATCATCGTCGGTGTCGCAATCGCCGTCGGTATCAGCATGTTTAACAGCCAGTCTTACAACAGCAACAAGACTGCTATCGCTTCCGATGCTCAGAGCTTCGCAACTCAGGCCGTTCAATATTACAAGACCCCTGAAAGCCAGGGTGGCGCCGGCGGTAAAGCTGCCAACATGACCCAAGGCAAAGTTTCTGCTTTCCTTAGCTTCGATGCCACAACCTTCAAGACCACCAACGAAAACGGTGGCTACACCATCACCGCAGCCGACTCCGTACANNNCATGTAGAGATCACTGGTGTTGGAACCGCCAAGAAAGGTGGAAAGAATCCGCAAGTGGTTACCACTGTTGCCCTTCCTGAAGGAACAGTTACTGCAGTCGCATCTGACGTCGCAGCTCCTTGATGAAGCTTAGTTACATTTAACGCCTGAGTAATAATCAGGTTTTACCTGGGATTGGTCAAGAATTATCTTGACCAATCTTGGTATTATGGATTAGGTAGTTTTATAGTGTGATACATTAAGCCTCCGGTAAACGGCGGACTATGGCATGGGTTATGTAAGGCATTGACAGGATGTAAGTAATGACACAAATATACCCATTGCCGACCGTAGCGAAGGACATTGGCTGTAACAGTGCAAAGCGTCATAAAAGCTGCTTTGAACTATTACGGCTCGTGATTAAGGAGCACTGATGGTAAAGGAATATCGCTTCAAGGGATTTGGACCACAGGGCAAATTGGTGCAGGGGACTTTCATGGCTGAAAGCCCCAAAGCTGCTAAAGAATATTTAGATAAACTATCCCAAAAATTCCATCTTAAGATTACAAGCTTAGAAAAGAAGCGAGACTGGCTTTATCAGGTATATACCACTGGCAAAAAGAAGCCCTTCAATGGCAGACAAGCCGCATACAGCAAGCAGGAAGTTGCCGCCGCCCTAACCAAAATGGGCTATACCAAGTTTAAGATAAACCCCGTTTTGTTCGACATCCCCATGAAGCCATCATTAGCAGACATTATGATGTTTATCAAGCTCTCTACTACCATGCTGAAAGACAGGATGAGCTTTGGTAAAATATTGGAAATGCTTGCTGAAGAACAGACCAATCGTACCCTGAAGGATGCTCTGCTGCAGATTGAAAGCCAGCTTAAGGGCGGGGCTGAGGGTAGAGAAGTGTTCATGCGCTTTGGGCACGTGTTTGGCAAGTTTCCTGCCTTCATGCTTGGTCTTGCCACACGTAGCGGTAATATGGCAGACGTGTTCGAGGCTACAAGTAAGTTTATCGAGCGCGACATGGAGATTAAGAAGAACATCAAAAAAGCACTTATCTCTCCTATGTTTGCTGTTGCCGCCACCATTGGTGCCGTGATGTATTATGTGATAGACATCTTCCCCGCCACAGCCGAGCTATTCTTAAAATACAACATGCCTTTGCCACCTATGACCAAGGCAACTTTGGCAGCAAGTGATTGGTTGGCGATATACTGGTGGTTAATTTTACTTATCATCGCAGTGCCTATAGTAGCCATCTGGCGTTGGTGGAGCACACCCAAGGGAAAGATATGGCGTGATCAGCGCATCATAAAGCTTCCCTTGGTTGGTCATCTTATCCACAAGTCTTCCATCGAGATATACTTCCGCGTGTTTGGCACCATCTATGCAGGTGCTGGCGATAATATCGAAACCATCCGCACGGCAGCCGAAGCCTGTAGAAATGCCTGGATGGAAGACAGAATAAAGCGCATCACCATTCCCCGCATGCTGAANNGTGTGCCCGCCATGGATGCAGCGGGAATCTTTACCCGCACAGCTTTAACCAGGCTAAGAACCGGTCAGGAAACAGGTAACATCCTTCAGGCGGCTCAGCAGATTGCTACTTATTATGAAGCCGAAACCACCTATAAAATGAACAACTTGATTGAGTATATTCAGACCATAGTTGGTTTGATAATCGCAGTAGCCATAACCTTCTTAACTGTGGTGTCGGCTGAAATTGCCACCATCTCTCCGCCCACGATGTAGCAGTTATCATGAGTAACCTATCTAAGTTTGGCAGATACCTGATTGACAAAGGCTATTTCGAGAAAGAAGTGGTCGAGAATGCCAGCAAGAAAATGATTGAATACGGCGAGAACTCAGCCGGGGCATTGGCAAGGCTTTTGGAGAGCGACTTTGCTGCTCCCCATGATAGAGTTTATGAAGCCCTTGCCAAGCATTATGCCTTTCCCCAGTTAGACATCGAAATTGAACTGCTAGAACATAAGCAATTAGAAGCTTGCAAAGAGATAGTAGCCAAGTTCTCTGATGAGCTAAAGAAAAAGCTGTTTTTCCACAAGGTTTTTCCCTATGCCATTCTTAGCAAAGACAGAGAAGTACTGCAGGTTTTGGCATCAGACCCCACCGACAAGATAATCCAAGAAATCCCCGAACAGACCCCCTATAAGCGAATAGAGATATACTGGTCGCACTTGAAGACTATTGAAGACCTTATTAGTAAGGTAGCTCCGCAGAAGAACGAATTCCTGGCATTGCTGGAAGAAGCCGGGCAGGTGCTAACCGATATTGACGATGGCAGCAGTGGCATGGAACTGAACGAGCAAGCGCTGGATGAAGAGATAAATAAAAGTTTGCTGGTTAACCTCTTTGAAGGAGCTTTGATAGAAGCCGTGCACAAAGACGCCAGCGATATACACATCATACCCGGTGGACGCTCTACCATAGATATCTTCATCCGTGTAGATGGTAAGTTGCAACTTTGGCACAGACAGGAAGGAACCCCGCCCGAAGCTCTTTCGGCGGTGGTAAAAGACCGCTCCATTGGTGTAGACAGGTTTGC
>DIMZ01000163.1:24666-27327 GCA_002425825.1 Cloacimonetes bacterium UBA5553
TCAGGACGGCTTTGCTCAGAGGCTGATAGACGACCATCTTATCCGCTTTAGAATATCTATTATTCCCATCGTTTCATCCGAGTATGACCGCAGGTTCGAGAGCATTGTTATCCGCGTGATTGACGACCGCAAGGTTGTTACAGACTTCCGCAAACTGGGATTTCAGACGCAGGCAGAAAGCGAATTTATAAAGTCTATCTCCACATCAAAAGGCATTATTATTGTTACAGGTCCTACAGGAAGTGGTAAGTCCACCACTCTGATGGCTGCATTGCACCACGTGATAAATCCCACCGTGAACGTGCTTACCTGAGAAGACCCGGTTGAATATGTGATAAGAGGAGCGAGGCAGCTAAAGATAGGACACAAGATGAGCTTTGACCAGGCTATCCGTTCTATCTTGCGTCATGACCCCGACATTGTGATGGTGGGTGAGATTCGTGACAAGATAACCGCCGATATAGCAGTGAAGCTTGCTAACACAGGCCACTTAACTTTCTCTACCCTTCACACAAACGATGCCCCTTCAGCCGTAACAAGATTATACAAGATGGGAATAGAAACCTTCCTGCTTGCCTATTCCATAAACATTATTATTGCCCAACGCTTAGTGCGTAAGCTATGCGTGCACTGCCGCCGTCCCTTGTCCAAAGAGCATTGGCCTGCAGCGCTACAGATAGGCTTAACCGAAGAAGAGCTGGAGAGCGGTAGAATCTATGAGCCGGTTGGATGCCCCAAATGTCATAACGGCTACAAAGGCAGGGTGAACATTGCCGAAGCCCTGTACTTTTATCCCGAAGTCCGCAACGAAATAGTGAAGTCCATTAACGATATCGATGAAGAGCGCATCCGCGCCATTGCCGAAAAACACGGTATGCTTTCTATGCGCCGAAGCGGTGTGGAACGTATGCGAGATGGCTTAACAGACCTAACCGAAGTGCTTTATGCAACCGCGGAGGATTAAATGAATCTGATGGAAATGCTGCTCGCACTATTGTCTGTGGTTTTCTTTGCCACAGTTGCATCAAATTACAATCGGAAGATGCTGGATCAGAACGATTACATGATTAATGCCACCCAGTATGTGCAAGCGTCACAGCTATGCCACACTGTGTTAGACGAAATCGATGCCAAGCTTTTTGCCAAGATGATTTCCTTTAACAGCGTAAAAACCACTTATGCTAACCTGAACCGTACAATAGACCTGAACTTCCCCGGGGACGTTTATAACCTTAATATTCGTGCGGTGGATACCGATTCACTGGGAATTCCTTTGGCGTCACCTCCTGCAAACAACCTTTGGGTAAGGGTGACGGTAACTGCCACAACGCATGGCCTTAAGGTGCCGGCAAAACTGCAACGGGTTTATACCAAAACCTATCTGAACTTATAATGAGCTTTATAATTGATCTAATCGGCGCATCCCTTATTGGCAGCTTATTGCTGCTGATGATGATAACCTTCCAGTTGCAGATGCAGGAAGCATCCGACCGCGCCATGTATACCGTGAACATGATAGACCACATGGATCAAGCCGCCACACGGATAAATAACGTGGTTGCCCTTGCTGGAGTTGGCATGTCGCCCTCTACTGCCGTAAGGTATGCGCATGCTGATTCTCTGGTGTTCTACACCTTTTGGGATTTCCAAAAAGATCAGATTACCGGAAGCATGAAAACCTTATCAATTAAGCTATCCAGTGTCCCAAGCCCATACGGTACTGCGGTGGTTATTCGCCAAAATGGTGTTCCGCTAACCGATTTGGGATACTTATTCTGGGTAAATGACCTTAAGTTCACTTATTATACTAAAAATGACGTGGTTACTACAACTGCCAGCCTGGCACGTAGCGCAGAGGTACGCATGTCTTTCTTCCGCAATGCCCCCCGTGTGGGAGGAAGACCTATTACCACCAAGCTGCAGTTTAAGTGCTATTTTATGAATGCCTACATGCAAGGGGCATAAGGAGATAACATGGGACGTACGATGTTACTTGTGACCATCCTGATGACCACTATCTATGCGGCTATTATGACCACCTTACAGCGTAATGTGCTGGCTATGCCAAACATAATTGCCCGCAGCATTCTAACCAAACAGGCGGAAAGCGTGTCTGACTATGCACTGCGCAATGCCGTGCAAAACTCCATATACTACGGCCAGCAAACTGGCGAAGAAGCTTATATAAAATGGGATGAATATTACGATAACTTCAAAATACAAGACTGCCACATCGACAGTATAAACTACACGTTCGTAGCAGGTACCAATAAGAGCTTTCGTGCAGAAAGCCACGTAAGCGGTGAACTGATGGGGCATACTATAAAGTATAAAGCGGAGATAGCTTTCAGCTTTCCACTGCTTGCCGCGATGGATTTAGACTACTGCATCTATCTGGAAATGAACCAACCTCAGTTCAATCCCGGTGTGGGAGACATGGTGTGGGATACTTCGGATAACGACAACGATGCCAATTTTGCCGGAAATGTGGACACCCGCCCCCACGGCTCAGGAGTGGACGGCTGGAAAGCTGCCAGTTTTAATGAATCCAGCGGGGGCATAGACGGCCGCATCTGGCACGAAGGCAATGCAACTATGGTGGTGGCATCAAACTTCTCTATAATAACCTTTGCCAAGATTAATCAAGGCTCACCCAGAGCA
>DIMZ01000237.1 GCA_002425825.1 Cloacimonetes bacterium UBA5553
GACTAAGTATCGAGCCTGCGCTTGGCATATCGCACACGGCTAAATCTGGTATGAAAAGCTCCGTGGCAATGGGTAGAAGCACAGCCAATCCAACGCTTAGGCAGCTTTTCTCGTCTGATAAGGGTAATCCCTATCTAAAGCCAGAGCACTCCCTAAAGCTCGAGATCAACCACACTCACCCCTTTTTGATGGATAACTTAACCCTGTCTGGAACTTTGTTTTATAACAATACACGTGATTTGATTGATCTACGTGGATATAAGTATGCAAACATTTATCAAGTTGCCTCCTACGGAGCCGAACTGGAAATAGCAGTCAATATGCTTAAAGGATGGAATGCCGAACTGGAATACTGCTACCTAAACTATGCCAAGAATGGCAGTTACCAGCTAACTGAAACTCCGAAGCATGCCTTGGAAATAGTGAATAAAATATCCTTACCACAGGATAGCCAATTGCAGTGTGTCTCTTCATATAGAGGCAACAGGCAATCGCAGGATGATCTTGGAGCCTACCATACTCTTGCCGCGTATTGGAAGCATAATATTCGCCTGATCATCCCCATACGCCGTATGGAAATCTCACTCGGGATTGATAACCTACTAGACACTGACTACCAAGGTGAATACGGCTTTCCCGAAGAAGGGCGAAACTTCCATCTCGGAATGCTGTTGAATCTATTCTAATTCTATATTACTTCAACCCGTTACATCCTTTCTCTCGGCAAGTCCTCTGGAAGCATCATGTTTAACATAAAGATACTAAACACAATAACTCACACTCATATTTGCATGCAGAACAGATAGTTAGCTCCATCCATTATGAACGCTGCTTGCACTAATTGCAGTATCATTACGGATTCNNTTGCAGATTTCATCCGTAATAAGTCTGCAATGAAATGGCAATTCCTTCAAGTGAGTTTCGTTGATAAGCCCACGCAAAAACCAGATGACAAACAAAAAACTTGACAAAACCTTGCTTGCATATATAGTAGAGGCTGAATAAATGATGCATACCGCCACAGGTTAAAGGGGAGTATCAATTGCTGTTACAGAAGTATTTTGAAACCAGATTTGAAATGATAGATGAGGCTATTAAACAAGCTCTCACCTTCGATAAGCAGTATGCCAAAGAACTGAAGTCCGCTATCACAGAAGCAGTTATACCTGGTGGTAAACGCTGGCGGTCATTGTTGCTGCTTTCCATGTTTGAAATGTTAACCGGATTCAAAAAGAATCGCCTATTACCTGATGCGCTGCATGCTGCAGTGGCGGTAGAGNNCCTACATGTTCGTTTTGATAATGCTATAGCTATCCTCGCCTCCGATGCACTTTACACACTGGCATTTGAGCAGATGGGAGAGATTAGCGATGCCAACAAAGCACTGGAATCTACTCGTATTCTGTCGAGTTACACAAAAAGTTACGGGCTAATCGGTGGACAGGCGGTTGATTTGGGCAACAAACGTAAGGTGATGAAGATAAATACTCTTCGCTACATCGATATGAAGAAGGTAGGTTCATTGCTGCAAGCATCTGCCGATATAGCTTGTTGCCTGGCATCTGCAGACGACAACACACGCCAGATTCTAAATGCCTATGCGCTAAACCTTGGTATGGCGTATCAGATGATAGAAGACATTGAAGCCGACTATGCTCGAGGCAGTGACGGTCTGGACGATGAATATGTTCCCGTGTCCAAAGCGAGCTACACAGGTCTTTTAGGTTTCGATAAAGCGCGAAAGAACGCCGAAAACCTCTTAGACGAATCACTAAGAATGATAAAACCATTTAGCAACAATTCTGTACTGGTGGAGTTTGTTGGCATGGTTAAGGAAAGATTGCCATAAGCCCTTATGATAGATATCCATACGCACATAATCCCCAATATAGATGACGGCTCTGATGATGCGCAAGAATCCATTGCCCAGCTTAGGGCAATGCAGGATTGTGGAGTTAGAGGTGTCTATCTCACATCCCACTACTTTCGTGGACACTATCAATATAGCCGAGATGAGTATGATGCAAAGTTCAATGCACTCAAGCAACTGGCAGACAAAGAAGGGCTTAGCATAGTGCTGATGCCCGGTTTTGAGATATTTTTGCAGTCCGACATACTAATTGACATCAAAAAGCACTCATTAACTATGGGGCATAGCCCATACATACTAATAGAAAGCGAACTGAATGGTCTCCCCAACGACTTTTACAACAATGTATTCCCCTTGCTACGTGCAGGTTACAAGCCCATTCTCGCCCATGCTGAGCGCTATGTAAGCATCATGAAGAAGCCATCAATTGCCGAAAGCCTTAGCAACCGCAATGTATATATCCAAACCAATGCCGGCAGCTTACTGGGATTGTATGGCGAGAAAGTGATGAAAACTGCCTGGACTCTAGTGGAAAACGGCTGGACGCATTTTATCGCCTCCGATGATCATGTCAGGGGGGCTTATGGCGTTCAGGCTGAGGCTAAGCGTCTTATTGAAGAGCGTATCGATGCACATACTGCAGACCTGTTGTGCAGGCTTTACCCGGCATCCATAGCAGGTGGCGACCCCATTCCTTATCAATACGTGTTTGTGCACCACTCCCGTCCAAGAAAACGCCGAAGCTGGTTTAAGAGGATATTTGCTTAAGCTGCTTGTTACGGGCATTACCGGACTGATTGGGTCTCATGTGCTCAGGAAGTATCTGGAGCTGAATAGCGACGCGGTAATCACCGCTTTGGTGCGCCCCGGTACAGATGTTTCCCGAACTCAGGAGTTTGCGCCATATCTCCGAATTGTAGAGATTGACTTGGGCGACATCAATTCTCTGCGTGAGTTTCTGTTTATAAACGACTTCGATACTATCCTGCATATTGGTGCCATCCGTGGAGGAAGAAAGTTTACCAAGGATGAATACCTGCGTAGTAACCTCTATTCTACAGAGCAGATGGTTGAGTATTGCCTAATGAAGAATGCAAAGCTGATATTCTGCTCTTCAGTAGGGGTGTTTGGTGCCATACCAAATGAGCTACCAGCCGGGAATCAAACAGAACGAAATCCGGATAACTATTACCATTACACCAAGATAGAAGCAGAAAAGATTATAAACAAAGCCATCCTGCAAGGGCTTCAGGCAGCTATAGTACGTCCCAGCATAACCTATGGCAAGGGAGATTATGGCTTTCCATATCAACTGGTTAAGATGGTTCACAAGCACCGATTTCCTTTAACAAATAAGCGTGTATGGATTCATCTGTGTCATATTGATGCTCTTGTTCGGGCTTTTGTGTGGCTGGTACAAAACCCTTGGAAAAGCGGAATAACCATGAATGTAGTGNNACCAATTGCAAGCTTTGGTAGATTTTGTCTCCCGCCAGTTACATGGTAATAACTATCCTGCTTACCTCAGGCTGGATAGACACTTGTTTTCCTGGGGAGAGCATATTGCCAGATTGCTAAACAATGAGCTGTGGACAGCAAGATTTGAATTAATCTCAAAAAGCTGGTTCTATGACGTGCACTTGTTTTACAAGATCATGGAAGAGGAAGAATATCAGCCTCATTACACCATTCCAGAGTTTAAACTGGTAATAGAAGACTACCTTAGTAAATAATGGCTATTCCTATCATTAACGATTGGCAGAAATACTTCTCTAACCCGCATGAGGGTTTAGGTTCGTCGTATGAACGAGTTATTCTTAATAAGATGCTTTTCCGCTTCGCCAATGCTTTTGGGATAAAAACTATACTCGAAACCCCATCCTTTGGGTTTACTGGCGTAAGCGGGATAAACCTAATGGGACTGGCAAAGGCTGGCTTTGCAGTAAGTCTGGAAGACCACGATGAACAGCGTTTGTCGTTAGTAAGCAGCCTGTGGCAAAGCCTTGAGCTTCCGCTTGAGGTAAAGCTAAACAATACTTATAGCTCATTGGACTACCCATCCCAGAGCATGGATATGGGGTTCAACTTTTCGGCACTGTGGTTTGTGAGCAATTTGGACGCCTTTTTGAGCGAGCTATGCCGGGTTGTAAGCAAGTTAATAATCATCTGTGTGCCAAATCGTGATGGGTTTGGGTATAAAATGCAGATAAAAGATTACTCACCTACAGCCTATCCGAATATTAATCCCGAGTACATTGATCCTGAATCAATCTGTGCCATTATGCGTAAGCATGGCTGGAAGCTGCTGGATCATAAGTATATAGACTGCCCTCCCTGGCCGGATATCGGTATGAGTAAAGAGCTGTTTATCAGGCGCATGCTTGGCAACAATGCACCAACAAAACCGGAAAGCACTACGCCAGATAAGCCGGTTAGCATTCTTCCATACTACGCTGGAAGAGATGAAGGCTTTGATGCTCGAATGATGCGTTACTCCTTTGTAGAGGCTATAGCACCAATTATGTTCAAAAAGTACTGGGCACATCACCGCTACCTTGCTTTTGCACCTAAGGACTAATAGTGAATAGAAGAAATATACTCAGCCTATCCCTTGGCAGCATAGCAGGCATTGCCCTTATTGCTGCCTGGCTGCATTACAATCCCATACATGAAATAAAGGAGCACTTCTTTTCCGTAAACTACAAATGGGTTTTGCTTTCTTCATTAGTGTACTTAACGGCTTACTTTATCCGTGCATGTAGATGGAAGATACTACTACCCGAACCCGAATCAGTCATTAAGCATGCTACCAAGACAAGTACACCCAGCTTGGCTAAAGTGTGGATGTATGCAATGGCAGGAAACCTGATAAACTACCTGATCCCCATAAGGGCAGGCGATGTAGCCAGAGCATGGTTTTTGAAGCGGAATAACAATGTTCCAATATTAAAAGGGCTACCCTCGGTATTTATCGATAAGGCGTTTGATACTCTAGGCATATTGTTTATTCTTATCATCCTGCCATTTATGACCATCGAGATTAGCAAGGCAATGCTAACACTACTTTTGATGCTACTAATGGTTTTTTTGCTTACTCTGGGTATGCTAATCTTAGCTGCATGGAGAAGAGACTGGGTGATAGGAACCCTAAAGGCTGTAGTATTCTGGTTGCCNNAAGGAATAAGGCTGCGCACCCACCATGCTATTGAGGTGTTTGTAACTGAGCTGAACACCTTTGACCACCATCCCATGAAGCTGATTGCCACTACTTTGTTAACTGCCCTGGGAGTGTTGTTGGATGGCCTGTATTTTTTCTTATTATTCAAAGCATTTGCCATCCCATTCCCCTTCGACTTAGCCTTGTTCGGATACACACTTATAAACCTGTCTTATGCACTTCCGCAGCCTCCTGCCCAGTTAGGCAGCAACGAATGGATGATGATAATAGTATTTAGCGTAGGATTTGGATTGACAAAGAGTTCGGCTGCTGCAATAATGGCTTTCGCGCACATATTAACTTTCTTATTGATGTTTATAATTGGCTCAATAGCCATTGCTGTATCTGGAACTGAGATCATCACCAAGATATTTAAAGGAGACAAGATAAATGAGTAACGAACGGTTGCTTAGTGACATTGCAGAGCTGAAACAGGTAAAGAGCGCTCTATTGGCAGAAGTTCATCGCAGCATTATTGGTCAAGACAGAGTGCTGGAGGATGTATTGATAGCATTATTCGCCAATGGGCATATATTGCTGGAAGGCGTTCCCGGTCTGGCAAAAACGCTGCTTATCTCAACCTTGGCTCAAGCTTTATCCCTATCATTCAGCCGCATCCAGTTTACTCCCGACCTTATGCCCTCAGATATAACCGGAACAGACATCCTGGTTAATGATTCCAAGACTGATAGCAAGCACTTTGAGTATATAAAAGGCCCTGTTTTTGCCAACATCATTCTAGCTGACGAGATAAACAGAACACCCCCCAAAACACAGGCAGCCCTTTTGCAAGCAATGCAGGAGTATGCCGTCACCAGCGGTAATTCCACCAGAGCTCTGGATAAGCCATTCATTGTGATGGCTACGCAAAACCCCATTGAACAAGAAGGCACATACCCTCTTCCAGAAGCACAGTTAGACAGATTCATGTTTTACATAAATATTGATTACCCCAGTCTGGCAGAAGAGATAATGATAGCCGAAAGCACTACCGGAATGGAAACTCCTGCTATTCGCCCGCAACTAAGCGCAGCTCAGATAATTAGTCTGCAGCAGAGCATCCGGTCTATCCCCGTTAGTGAGCATGTGCTAAAGTATGCAGTAAATCTCGCACGCAAAACACGACCCCAATCGGATGAAGCACCCAAAGAGATTAAGCAGTGGGTAGCATGGGGAGCTGGTCCACGTGCTTCGCAGTATTTAATTCTGGCTGCCAAAGCCAGAGCAGCCATGGATGGCAGACTCAGTCCCGCTGAAGAAGATGTAAGAGCATCTGCCATCACGGTACTTCAGCATCGCATCCTTCCTTCCTTTGCCGCACAAGCGGAAGGAATAACATCAAAACACATAGTAAAGAGGCTTGTGGAGGATACATGAGACTGCTAATAATTAGCTTACTTATGCTTTGCCTTTCCTGTTCCGCATGGAGCGTGGACAATCGCTTTATCTACCCTCTTACCCATGTAAAAAACGTTAACGCCTACAACATTATGCACGACCGTGATTTGCTATATGTTAACAATCAAAATCAGATTCTTATCTACAGCATCTTTAATGCCTGGCAACCTCGCATGGAAGCAGGCTTTTTTTCCCCCTTTACCATAGAAGACATAGAAACTCAGGCTGCTAATTACTTTTACGTGGCTTCTCGCGAACCCAGCAACCAGATTGTAAAAATTGACTCTATCTCTACTTCTGGCAGGATATTCTTCCCCACCACTGTAATTGGCGACAAGCTGACCCGCGAAGGTGCCACCTTATATGTTGCCGACAGGTTTAAAGGCATAGACATTGTTAACATTGGCAATGGCGGCTTACGCGAACTGAGCGCAACCTTCTCAGAAAAATGGGGAATTAGAGACTTTGTGGCTGTTTACCCCCACATATTTGCACTGAATGACTTCGGTTTGGTGGCAGTGGACATCAGCGATCTAAACAATCCCCGCTCCATTGCTACAAACTATCAGATTGCAGATGCCAGCTATCTGGTTAAGAACGCCAATACTCTCTGGGTTGCTGCGGGTAAAAACCTGATGGCATTCAGCGTGTTAAATCCCGAAAACCCAGTGCTGATAAACCAATACCGGCTTAGCAACGACATCTCTGCTATGAAGATTAAAGATAACAGGCTATATCTTGCCCTCGGAAGGGGCGGAATAAAGATNNACTAGGCATTTCCAATCCATTGAAAATTCAAGACCTAAACACCATAAACCCACCCTTCACCGTGTATGATATTGCACTGGAAGAGGACTATATCTTTGTTGCCCTGGGCAAAGACGGATGGATGATATACGAGTATAGATAAACAAGCCCAACAATTTCATTATTAAGGAGTTCACTATGTTTTCTTCTAGGTTTATATGCCTTGTGTTCCTAGCTTTATTCATCTCTGGTTATTATGCCAGCATCAATGTAGATTGGTTTACCTCTTATGGCAGCGCGGATAACGAATCTGTTACTGCTTCCTGCTATGATTCTCAAGGTAACTACTATCTGGCAGGCGAGTTTAAGGGCACTTTGCAGCTCGGCAGTTTCACGCTGACATCAGGCATACATAGTGCGATTTTCATTGCCAAGTACTCTGCATCCGGACAATTGCTATGGGCAAAGAACAGCACATCATCCGGTGCAACCGCTCGCAGCGCATCCGTTACAGGCATAGTGGCAGACAACAACGGAAACCTATACCTATGTGGCAGCTTTATTGGGACGTTTAAGCTTTCGGATGTAACGGTTCAATCATCATCGTTTATAGATTCTTACCTCACCAAGCTTGATGCTAACGGCATCTGTCTATGGACCAATAAGGCTAATGCAAGCGGAGCCAATAAGGCTTTTGACATCGCCCTAACAAGCGACGGCTATCCGGTGATTTGCGGAAACTTCAGCCAAACATCCCTCTTGTTTGGCTATAACGTTAGCAATGCTGGCTTAGAGGATGCTTATGTGGCAAGGTTTGATAGCGATGGCTCGCTACAGACGTTAAAGCACTGGGGCAGTACACAAACAGACCAATGCCAAGCCATTACATCTCTTAGTAATGGTGAGTACATAATTTCTGGTTACAATTCGAACTCCATCACCTTTGGCACCACAACTTTACCAGCGCATGGGATGGAGTCGTATGTATGCAAGCTCGATTCGTCATTAAATCCCATCTGGGCTAAGGGTAGCATTTGTGATGGTGGGTCTCAGAGCGAAACGACTGTTACTGCCGATGCGTCCGGTATCTATGTGTTTGGTAGATATAACGCTGCCATGGCATGGAGCACATTCAGCCTGCCAATGTCCGGCTACGCTTTGTTCTCAATGAAGCTAGACCATTCTGGCAATGTGCTTTGGCTGAACAAGTTGTTAAGTTCCAGTTCAAATCGTTGTGTAACAGAAGCTTGCATATTGGCCAACGGCGACGTAGTTTTAACAGGCTTCTTTAATGGAACCTGTAGCTATGCTTCAGGCACATATACAAGTGCAGGATTGAATGATGCTTTCCTCATAAGCCTCTCCCCCACGGGAGAAATGAAAATGTTCCAACCTTTTGGCGGGAGCGGATCGGACGTGGGCTTCACTATTAGCAAGAACAGTAATGATCAGATGTTATGCGCTGGGTATTTCGGGGCAGCAAACTCAAGCATTCTGGGAACAATTCCCCAACACATTGGTCTATATGATATGTATGCTTTTCGATTCAGCATCCAAGATGCCTCTATCCCCTCTGCCCCACAAAGCCTAATGTTGCAATCTGTTAATCAACAATACGTTCTGTCTTGGAGCGCTGTGCAAACCTCGCAAACTGGCTCACCTATCAGCGTATCCGGTTATCAGATATTCGGTAGCAGTGGTGTGGATGGTGAATCCTTCGAGCTTATCGGCGAGTGTACGGGAACTTCATATGTATTACCTGTAAATGAGCTTAGTTACTCGCACCGGTTCTATATGGTTAAGGCCTTACGGTAGTTTTACTGGGTAAGTCTGTTCCGGTTGGGACAGAGAAGTCAGCGGTGTATGCAGTAAGTCTTAACTTTGTTTGCTATCTGCTTTTTTCGTTTTAACCCCGAAACGAC
>DIMZ01000255.1:0-233 GCA_002425825.1 Cloacimonetes bacterium UBA5553
TAGTTATACTACTTGCTTTCTATAGCAGTTCTATCACCAGGAATTTCTGCTTACGGAAGTTGGTAGGATCGGTTACGGTTAATACGTTTTGCTCACCAATCTTTTCTACCTTATAGCTGGTAGCCACATGGTTGGATAGCACAGAGAAACCTTTCTTTGAGGCTGGGAAGGTTATCTGTTGGGCATCCATGAGGTTCATTTGGGTAAATTTTGCAGTTTGAATCTCGTGGGTA
>DIMZ01000255.1:245-3360 GCA_002425825.1 Cloacimonetes bacterium UBA5553
TAACAGTGCTTACTTTGCCTATACCCAGCAATCCGCCTTTGCGATCAATTATACCCTTGTCGATAAGCTCTTTTCGAGTGCCGTAGATGTAATAGATAGTATTGGCATCAATGTTTTGCTGAGTTAAGAGCTGTTGTTTTTCAGATATAGTTTGATCTCTTTTTTGCATTTCAGCAGCACTGGTTTTACGTTCGGATTCCAGAGTTTCCGATAGGATACCTAAGCGTTGTTGCAGTTCATCCATAATCTTTTCTTTGTCTGTAATGCTTGCTTTCAGCTTGTTAACTATGTCTTGTACGCCTTTAAGCTGGGTTTTGGAAGCGGCTAACTGACGTTCCAGATCGGATATTTTTTTCTTGTCAGCTTCGATCTGGTTGCGCATATTGGCAATTGAGCTAACGATACGGCTACGTCTGTCCTCAGGTGTGCTGCCCGGCATTTCGCTTTGAGTAAAAAGCTGGCCGGAGAGGTCTTTATCTAAGGATTCAAGACTGGATTGAATTTCTCCAATTGTAGCGGTAGAATTATCGTATAGTGCCTTTAATTCTTCGTTAGATTTCAGTAGGGCTTTGCTTTTGCCATTGGAGCCCATCCACAATACACCAAATAGTATTGTAAGAATGGCGAGGATGGCGAGAATAATAGCATTCGTTGCTTTCATGCTTGACTCCTTTTTGTTTGTTGTTATCTTGTCACCAAAATGATAATACGATTTTATGTCAAGGCAAAAAGGATAATTTATAATGAACTACGCTTACCTATCTGATTGGGCAGATGAAATGCATGACTTTTACGCTTCAATAGAGGATTGCCACCTTGTTGAAGATAGGTTTGCCATATCGCACAAGGGCAAAAAGAACTTGTTTGTAGTGCTAAGCTCTGCCGATTCATTTCCCTATATTGGCAATGATACCCTTTTGCCCGATACTTCCAAAGCAATGATGTATATGCTTAAGAACACTCAGATAGTTGGAATAAGCCTAGATGCGAAAGATCGTATTTTGTATCTGGACATCCTGTTTAAAGACATCTACCAGCAAAGCATAAACTATGTAATGATATTGGAAC
This sequence comes from Cloacimonetes bacterium UBA5553, assembly GCA_002425825.1. Lineage (GTDB taxonomy): Bacteria > Cloacimonadota > Cloacimonadia > Cloacimonadales > Cloacimonadaceae > Cloacimonas. Next base: position 1,314 of record DIMZ01000255.1, read on the forward strand.
TGATGCCTCCCCAGGCTAATGTAATCTTATGCCAGAAGCGTGATAATAAGCTGATGATAGTAGACTCGGTTCGCAAATACAGCTACGCTGAAAACCCCCAAAGGCAAGTGCTGCCGGGCTTAGTTTATTCACCACCCAAAACAGCTTTCCTACCCTCACGCGAAAAGCCCGAAAAGCCATATCCTGATGGCAGTAATAACTGTAATGATTACTTCAAGAACCGTTATGAGCAGGTGCTTAAACAGCAAGGCATTAACCAAAGAAGGCAGAGCCAAACTGCTCAGTTGAACCGCGAGATAAAGAAGCTACAAAAAAAGCTAAAGCTGCAACAAGCTGACCTTGCTGAAGCCGAAAAGGCTGACTATTGGCGTGATTGTGCCGAAGCTTTGAAGCCCAATCTGCAGATCATAGAGCCAGGGCAGCAGACTTTTGTAACGATAAACTATTATGACCCTGCTATGAGCGAGATATCCATTCCCCTTTTACCCGATAAGAAACCCATGCAAAACCTTCAGTACTATATAAAGAAGTATCAAAAGGCTAAGAAGGGGCACGCCATAATTCTTGAAAACATCCATAGAACCCAGCTTGAGATTGCCCAAACAGAAGAGCTGATAAACAGAATTGCCGCTGGTGAAGAACTGGACTTGAACCTAAAAACCGGAGCCAGTGCCAGTCAGATAATTCAGAAAGCCAGCATTATAGACAAGCTGCTAAGCTTGAAGATTAATGATGATTGGCAGATTGTAATCGGCAGAAAGGCAAAGGAGAACGACTTTATTACTACCCAACTCGGTAGACCACACGACTGGTGGTTCCATTGCCGTATTTATCACGGTGCACATGTGCTGCTAAGATGCTTTACAAAAAAGAATCCTAGCCCTGATTTGATAAACCACTGCTGCAATCTGGCGGCTTGGTATTCTCAGGCTAAGCACTCGGGCAATGTACCGGTAGATTACACTCAAATCCGCTATGTTCGCAAGCCCCGCAAGGCAGCCCCTGGATATGTTATTTATACAAACCATCATAGCGTTTACGCCACTCCCAAGGACTTGCGAGAACTAAGGGAGCTATTGGGCTTGTGAAAAAGCATAGGTTACAAGGAATAATCCTGAAGCAAATTGAATATAGCGAAAGCAGTCTGGTGCTGCGTTTCTTAAGTAAGGAGTTTGGAGCAATAAGCATACTTGCCAAAGGTGTGCGAAAACAAGCAGAGAAGATTCAGTTTACTAACTTGCATGAGTATGATATGGGGCTATCTGAACCGAAAGAAAGCGGTTTATGGCTATACATCGACCATGATCTACTAGCAAATTATTCTACATATCCTAATCCCGCAACCTGGGCTGCTGCTGAGTGTGGCATGGAACTAATCAGCCAGATGATAACCAGTTCCGATGAGCATGCACCCATCTATGAGCTTGCCAAAAGCTATCTTGATTACCTGAAACGGGTAGATAGCAATGCAATACTTATCTTTTGGCGGTTCTTTATCCGCATGCTTCGCTTAGGCGGGGTTGGCTCTCGCCTGGATTCTTGCTGCGTATGTCATAAATCTTTGGACAACTTTGAAGTAATCGACCTTCAGCATGGTGGATTATTATGCTCATCTTGCCGTCAGGATAACAGCAACCATGAAAACCAACAGAAGCTATCGGAACTTAGTAGCCAGGTTCTAAGGTTGATGCCTGAAATTGCTTATCATTTAAGTGAGATTAGATTAAGCAGAAGAGAAGTAGCTGAGATAAACCTGCTCTTGGAGCGGTATTGGGATAGCCACCATAAACAAACGCTCAAACTAAAAAGCTTGAGCGTGTTATGTCAGTTTTATGCTTAGTTTTAGAACGGCTCGAACTGGTTTATCTGCCAATAGTATTGCTCGGCTTCTTTTTGTACTGCCAGCAGATCATCGTAGTGCTTCCCTTCCCATTTTATCATAAGATCATAGAATGACTTTAGAGTAAGATTGTCTGCTTCGTTCATGCAATTACGATAATGCTCTATGGCGTCTTTTTCGAGCAGCAAGGCTGTAGAAATAGCAGAA
>DIMZ01000255.1:3376-6940 GCA_002425825.1 Cloacimonetes bacterium UBA5553
AAGCCCTCTGTAATCATGGGATGCTTATCGGAAGGCATACTAATGCTCTGGCTCAAATCGCTTGGTTGCAAGTCGTTTGATATTTCCTGATAGTATTGCAGCAGGTAGTTATAATGCAATCTCTCTTCCTCCTTGCGAGAAGAAAAGAAGTCTTTCACTTCTTGATCTTTTGCGTGACTGGCAGCATTGGCGTATAGCGTAACGCTGTCCATTTCTCCCTGCATAGCTTTCTTAAGTGAACTGATAAGTTTTTCTTTCAGTGCCATGTTAACCTCTTATCTTGGACTANNTGTACTCAGCTTTGTCAAGAAAGCCTTGTCGAAGAGTATTAGACTATCATTTAGATTCTGCAAAAAGTCTATTGACAAAAAAAGTGATAGTACCCATAATGGCCAACAGTGTTATGCTAAGGAGAGAAAGTGAAAGGACGCATACCTGTTATAGCGATAATAGTACTGATAATGTTGGTCTCAACCCCCTTAATGGCTAATTCTGTAGCAGATAAAACTGTAGAGTGGTTATCCAACAAAGGGCTTAGCCCTTCCTGGATTGTTGTGATTATCTCCATGCTCCCAATAATTGAGCTTAGAGGCAGCATCCCTGTTGCAATTATGTTGTTTGGCATGTCTTGGCAAAAAGCTGCCCTCCTCTCCATTGTTGGCAATATGATACCTATCCCCTTTATTCTCTTGCTCATGAATTGGTGCTTCGCTTTATTATCGAAGTTCAAGCTTGGCGCGAGATTTACTAATTGGTTGTTCGCCCGCACCAGAAGAAAAGGAAAGTCTATTGAGAAATATGAAGCCATAGGCTTAGCTCTGTTTGTCGGCATTCCCTTACCGGGCACTGGAGCCTGGACAGGGGCATTTGCTGCCGATATCTTTGGCATTCGCTTTTGGCGAGCTATGCTGTTTATCTTTATTGGTGTGCTGCTTGCTGCAGCAATTGTTGTATCACTTTCACTAATGGGAAACTGGGCAATATCATGAATGATAAGAAGAAAAAACCAGAACGAGAGTATAACATATTCTGGCTGGTGGGAGAAAGCTCTGGTGATCTGCATGCAGAGCTATTGATGAAAAACCTCAACTCAGCCATACCGGAACTGCATCACGTGGGCATAGGCGGGCCTAGAATGCAAAGGCAGGGCTTGCGGCCTATCCTTCCCTTCAATCGCTTTGCCGTGATGGGCTTTGCCGAAGTATTGGCTCATCTGCCTTTTTTTATCACCGTACAGAACAAGATTCGCAGCCTGTTTGCCCGATCAAAGCCTGATTTAGTAATTTTAGTGGATTATCCCGGCCTCAATATGCGCGTAGCTAAACTGGCAGACCAGTATCGTATCCCTGTGTTGTACTTTATTTGCCCCCAATTTTGGGCATGGAAGTATGATAGAGTGTATAAGCTTCGTGATTACACCCAACATGTTGCCTGTATTTTGCCATTCGAGAAGGCACTATTAGATAAACACGAAGTTACTTGCAGCTATGTAGGTCATCCAATCGCCGAAGAGGTGAAGTTTGATGTTGATCGCAACAAGTTTGCCGCGCTATACAAGCTGGATCCCACCAAGAAATGGATTGGCTTCTTTCCCGGTAGCCGCAATGATGAAATAGCACGCATGCTTCCGGTATATTTAAAAGCCGCCGCTAAATGGGACAGCAAGCAATATGAGCTTATCTTTTCCAAAGCCCGTTGCGTGGAGCAATCCAGATATATGGAGCACGTAAGTAAATCTGCAGGCAGGCACTTCAAGATTATTGATGGCTATACCTATGAAATGATGAAGTATTGCGAAGCATTAGTGTGCACATCCGGCACGGTTACCCTCGAAGCCGCCTTCATTGGAACACCCATGATTATCTGCTACAGGTCGTCTGAGCTATCTTTCAGCATTGGCAAAAGGCTTGTGAATATAAAGCGTATTGGTCTGCCAAACATAGTTCTAGACCAAAGCCTATTGCCAGAATTAGTGCAAAACGACATGACTCCCGATGCCATCTTCAAGCATATAGATAACATCATACATAATGCATCCTTAAACAATCACATCAGAAACGAGCTTGCCAAACTGCAAGGTATGCTTAGTGACAAGAAACCGTCCATTGAGGTGCCATTGATAGTAAAAGACCTATTGCATACCTATGCATAAAGCCCTTTTCTACCTCGAACGTAAGCTTGCTGCCGGCTTGCTGTTGGGACTAAAGAAAACCATTAAGTTTCAGGTCAACAATCAGGAAGCCTCCGATGGCATACGCTGTATCTACGTGTTTTGGCACAGAAACCTGCTTCCCTTAACCATGCAACGAGTGTATTCAGGTGCAGGTGTGTTAGTCTCTTCATCCACAGACGGAGAACAANNACCAATGGTTCCAGAGCCATGTTAGAAATGATCCGCGCTGCCAAAGATATCTCTCTGGCTATCACACCTGATGGACCCAAGGGGCCTGTAGGAACCATTCACCCTGGCGTGTTTCAGATTGCCCTGATCGCCGGAATCCCTATAGTAGCCATAGCGGCAGATGTGAACAGAGAATGGGTATTTAACTCATGGGATAGATTCAGGTTCCCCAAGCCCTTTTCAGTTGTGCGGGCAGTTTATTCTGACCCCATATACGTCGCAAACAAAGAAAGCATTCCCGATGTCGAAAATGCTTTAAGAAATTTCTTTAGAAGCCAAGAGATTAAGTTTCAAGAGAATAAGAAATGAAAAGAACACCCGCCTATTCACCAGAGAATTTGGAACGAAACATAATTGTATTCGTCTGTTTACTATGCGCAGGATTGCTTATATACTTAGGGGTAAAAGGACCACTATTCCTCGAGGATATCGTATACAAGACNNTAGCCCCCATACTGATTATCGGGGCTTTGGCACTTGCCGCTAAAAAGCGATATGCCAAATACTGGTTAGTATTAACTCCTCTGTTTTTATTCTATTATGCCATTAGCTATGGCGTAGGCTGGGAATGGATGGCTAGCGACTATCAGGGAAACAGCGAGCACTATTTCTTTCACATATTGGGTGTGCAGATAGCAGCAATGTTAATAATGCTGTACTGCATTCCGGCATTTGCCACCAAGCGAAAGCCTCAATTTAGCAAGAAAGCATTAGTAATCTATTCCATCTGTTTGTCGGTGTTCCTAAGCCTGTTTGCCATGATGTGGATGAAAGAGATATTCGAGCTTTATGCAAAGGGCAGCACACGTGGATATGAATTAGCCCCTACGGCTTTCTGGTTGGTACGATTGTTTGACCTGGGATTCTCCATTCCATTGGGGTTTGTTAGCCTATATCTGCTGTGGATGCGCCCTGGAAGCAGCTTTCCTTTGCAGATGTTGATTTATGGATTCTTCCTTAGTATGAGTGTGGTGGTTAATGCCATGGCTTTGGTGATGTATGTTAATAATGACCCCACGTTCGACCCATATAGCTCCATAATATTCGTTGTGCTTATGGCAATAGTCTTTGTAGGCTATGTTTTCATCCTACGTGGATACAAGCGTTAGTATAGAATTTATACTATGCCTTCCCTGCTTCTTCCTTGCTGCTATCCTGTGTCG
>DIMZ01000091.1 GCA_002425825.1 Cloacimonetes bacterium UBA5553
AGTTTCCTCTAGATTTCCCGCCCCAAGATATGATTTTGGGAGATGTGGATAACGATGGAAGAGACGAAGTGATTTTTGCAAGTCAGCCACTAACTATTTTCGATTATAGTAATAACGGGTGGCAACAGATCATCTTAGGTAACATGACATTTCACAGTGAAATAGCATTAGGCGATGCAGACAATGATGGAGTTAATGAGATATTTACATTTGAAATCCCCCCTGCGGGTAATGACTTTTACTTCAGGATATACAAACTTGTGAACAATCAGATAGAATTGATGTATTCTCAAGTTACGAGCAATCCTGGCCAACTAAAGGTTTACGATTTCAACAACGATAACCTGGCTGACTATCAAATAGGCCCGCGACTATATACAAATCTGGGGAACTACAGCTTCACCGAAACATTACTAACATTCAGTTACTCGGCATCTGATCTGTTTTTATGCGATATAGACAACGATGGATATCTGGATTGGATTTTAATGAACAACAACGGCCCATGCTTAAGAATACTCTTTGGCGATGGGCTGGGCAACTTCCATGATAACCCGGTTGAGGTGGACGACCCCGTCAACGTGCCTCCCCCTCAATTTGTTACGATATCAAACTACCCTAATCCATTTTCCTCATCAACCCAGTTTGTGTTGTCAAGCAATTCCAAGCGTTTAAGCGGAGACTTGCTAATTTTCAACATCAAAGGACAACTAGTACGTAGCTTACATATCTCCAATCAGATAAGTGATGTTGTTTGGGATGGCACAGACGGAGCAAATCGACCAATGCCCTCGGGCATCTATTTGTGTAAATACATTGATGAAACCGGCTTGGTATCTACCAGAAGGATACTAAAAGTAAGATAAATTAAACTCCTGACAACTCGCGAATTCCATTGCCATCCCTGCTGCTTCCTTGCTGCTCTCCCCTATTCGACACAGGATAGCAGCAAGGAAGNNCACTACATCACGGGAAGTTTATCTGGATGTCCTTTACTTCCGGGTATTTCTCCAGGTGTTCTCTAATCTCTTCGGCGATGTTATCGCGCCATTGGTCGAAGCTCATTATATTCAGGTCGATTAGCACTTCGCCATCATTTAAGCCCACGTATTTCACCATCTTGAGGCTAACGATGTCTTCGCCAACCTTAGGATATATTATCTTTTTAAGCTCTTCTACTATGGTCTCTTTGCTAAAGTTGGGCACTTCTTTTAGTCCGTGGGCAATCTCATAATTCGAAATAGCAGTTTGCAGAGTATCGGCGGCTAACACGCTGCAATGTACTTTAACGGGAGGAAGGCCGTCCAAAGCCTCCATGGCATCACGCCAGGTTATCTGTTTGGCTTCATCCAGAGTTTTGCCTTTTGCCAGGTCGGTTACTATTGATGCAGTGGCAATATTCGAGGCGCAGCCATAGGAAAGGAAGCTGATATCTTCTATGGTCATATCTTGCTCATTAACCTTTAGAAATACAGTTACCTGATCGCCACAGGCGGGGCTGCCTTCGGTGGCGGTGGCATCGGGATTGTCCATTTTGCCAACGTTGCGGGGGTGCATAAAGTGGTCTAAAACTTTCTGTGAGTATTGCATCTATTTCTCCTTATGGGTTGCGCTGTAAAGCGGGCTGCGTTTCCTTAGTTCACCGCTTATTTCGGCTAAGGCAGCCACGGTTTCGTCAAGCTCATCTTTGGTGGTGAAGCGGCTAAGGGTGAACTTCATTGAGCCGTGGGACTGCACATGATTTTTGCCAATAGCCATCAGCACATAGTTTGCCTTTAATCCTTGCGAAGCGCAGGCACTGCCGGTGGCAACGGTTATCCCTTTCATGTCCAGCATCATGGTAATGGCTTCGCCTTCTATGTAGGCAATGGATACATTTATGTTGTGCGGGGCTCTGCCCTCACCACGGGGGCCATTAAGCTCTATCTCAGGAATGTTTTTTTCAAGCTGCTGTAGCAGATAGTTAGAAAGCTCTCTTAAGTGTGCTTGCGTGGCATCAAAATCGGCAAAGACCAGCTCTGCGGCTTTGGCAAAACCGGCAATAAGGGCAATGCTTAAGCCACCTGTTTGCATAGCGTCAAAGCGTTTAACGCCGTGAATTAGCTGCCCAAGCTTAACTCCATGACGCACATATAGCGCGCCAATGCCCTGGGGGCCATGTATCTTGTGAGCGGAGATGCTCATGGTGTCTATGCCCAGTTCTTCCACGTTCAAGGGTATCTTGCCATAGGCTTGTCCGGCGTCCACATGGAAGTGAATCTTGTGGTCGGCTGCCTGCAATACCTTTTTGAACTCCGCCAATGGCTGAATGGTGCCTATCACATGGTTCACGGCAGTGGTCATGAAGATTATGGTGTCCGGCCTGATAGCGCGGCGTAATTCCACCGGATTAACCTTGCCTTCGGCATCGGCATTCAGATAAGTAACATCGAAGCCATGCTTTTCCAAGTATGCAGCATTGGTTAATAAATCGGGATAGTCCACTACCGATACAATGGCGTGGCGTCCCTGTGACGAATAGGCAAAGCCAAGCCCTTTTATAGCGATGTTATTGGCAAGCGTGCCGCCGCTGCAAAACTGCAGTTCACCGGCGCTGGCCCCAATGGTCTGGGCTATTGTGTGCCGGAACTGGTCTATATCCTCGTTTATCGTTTCTCCGGTGGACACAAAATTGCCGGGAAACCAATACTTTTCTTCAAAATATGGCTGCATAGCCTGTAATACTTCCGGGGCGGGGCGCGTGGTAACGCAATTGTCCAGATAGATTCTGCCGGGCTTCATTTCTTCCCTCTTTTCCAGCTTTCATAGATGCTTGCCAGGGTGTATTCGGATAAAAGATGCCGCATCCTNNTCCTGCCGCCAAGCTCGGTGAAAAAAACATTCAGCGAGCAACCGCCACTTGGGCAAAAACGCTGTGCGGAGGCATTGCAGGTGGGGTCTAGAGAATCGTCATCCACGGCAGACAGCTACTGTTGCAAGGTTATATCCTCTGCCGCTTTGGCAAGCACGTAGCCGCCTTTGGCACCGGCACTGCTGATTATTAAGCCTGCTGCTTTTAAGTTTCCAAGCAAGCGTTCTATATATTTCTTGGGTAGTTCCTGATGTTCGCATATCTTTTGCGCACTAACCGCATCCTGCTGGCTGTCGGTAATCTCCAGCAGAGCTCTAAGCGCATATTCTGTTCGGGTGTTAACTGCCATAATCGGCTCCTCATTCATGGTCTCTGAATACATACTAATTTAATATGCTATTCTGTCAATACTTTTCTGCAGCCCGGCTGCGTGGAGGCAAGCAAGCTATTGACAGAATATGTGGATGCAGAAAGGCTGTACTTGGTAAATAATGCACGAGGTGAATACAGACACAATGATAGAGGCAAGGAACTTATACTGCGGATATACGGAAGAGCCGATACTAAAAGGCATTTCCCTGCAGGTTGCGCCCGGCAGTTTTTGTGCCTTATTGGGTCCCAATGGGGCAGGTAAATCTACTCTGTTATATTCACTTATGGGCTATTTGAAGCCATCTGCAGGCAGCATTCATGTTTTCGGCAAGGATATCGCCAAGGCTAAGGGTAGCTTCCTGGCGCGGCAGATTGCCTTTGTTCCCCAGGAGAGCACGCGGGAATTTGACCACCAGGTATTCGAAACGGTGCTGATGGGCAGATACCCTTATCTTGGACTGATGCAAGCGCATAGTGCCGAAGATAAGCAGGCAGCAGAAGAGGTTATCACCATGCTAAACCTGCAAAGCCTGAAGCAGCGATGGTTATCGGAGCTAAGTGGTGGCGAAAAGCAGCGGGTGTACATTGCCCGGGCATTGGTTCAGAACACTCCCTGTATCCTGCTGGATGAAAGCCTTTCGCAACTGGACATAAACCATCAACTGGAGATTATGTCGCTATTGCGCAACATTCACAGCAGTCATGGTAAAACGGTGCTGATTGTGTCGCATAACCTTAATCTGGCTGCCAACTATGCAGATTGTCTCATCTACCTAAAGGATGGCAAGCTATTGGCAGAAGGCAAGCCGGAAAACCTGATGCAAACCGAGGTGTTGCACAGTTTGTTTGGCGTGCGTCTGGATACGGTGATAAACCCCAATTCCGGCCGTCCCAATATCATATATCCCTAATCGTCAATTCCGCATCGGCAGTTTGTGCTTGACATTTGCATAGCACAGATAAGTTTGGTGGGAATTATGAGGTACCATTATGAGAACATATCTTAGTTACACTCTATTAGCCGCGATACTTATCCTGCTATCAGCTTGCGAATCGGGAGCAAAATTCACTGTTCATAACACTTGTGCCTATCCGGTGTATGTAACAGTGGATTCCGGCGCCGAGGTTATCATAAACGCCAATTCAATTCGCAGTATTGATATCGATACCCACACTCAAGGGCTGTTTACCGGAACGGTTAAGCGCACGGTGCCTGTAAAGATAATAGGCGAAACTTATAGTCTGGAAGACAAGATAAACAATCTCTGGACAGACAACACAAGTATCACAGTGGAAGCCGGGCAAGAGCTGCAAGCCTACCTGAAGCCCAATCGAGCCAGCATTAAAGTGCTAAACAACACCGATACAAAGATAAGGGAAGTATGGGTTTACAAAAATGACGGCATTATCCCCAATCTCTACACCACTATTAGCGACATTGAGCCGGGAGAAAGCAAGTGTAAGCGGGTGGACTATTACACCCCATCAAATCCATTCTTTTATCAGCTTCACGTATTCTTTGAGGGCAGTTCCGAACCCTTGATATACGGAGATGCAAGCACCATACTGAATAAAGACCAGCAATTCTACATAGAAGTAGTTAATACAAAATAATACAGCCCCAAAGGAGACCCAATGAAAGGGAAATGGCTTAGCATAATAATGCTATTGTGCGCCATCACACTTGGCGCAATAATCCCACCCCAGTACGCACCCATTCCGTTACCAACCGATCCAGACCTGCTAACCGGCACTTTGGAAAATGGGCTAACCTATTACATCTTGCCCAATGCCAAACCCGAAAAGCGCATAGAGCTAAGGCTATTAGTAAAAGCCGGCAGCATAGACGAAGACGACGACCAGCTTGGTTTGGCGCACTTTGTGGAACACATGGCTTTTAACGGCAGCAAAAACTTTGCCCGCACCCAGATGGTGGAATACTTAACCTCCATCGGCATGGGCTTTCACAATGGACTGAATGGTGGTACCAGCTACGACTTCACCGTTTACCAATTCAAGCTGCCCACCGACAATGAAGCAACTTTGCGCAAAGGCATCTCGATACTATCGGACATAGCCTGGCAGCTTAGCTTCGATCCCGCAGAAATTGAGCGCGAAAGAGGCATCATTCAGGAAGAATGGCGCATGGGTCAGGAAGCACAGCAACGGGTTCAGGACAAGGTAAACAGCGTCCGTTTTGCTGGTTCCCGCTATGCAATGCGCAACCCGATTGGCACTATAGAAAACCTGCGCACCTTCAAGCATGAAAGCCTAATACGTTATTATAAAGACTGGTATCGTCCAGACCTGCAAAGCGTTATTATTATTGGTGATTATCCGCCCGAGCAACTGCAAGCTCTGGTGCAAGAATTCTTTGGTGCTATTCCTCCAAGGGCAAATCCCCGCCCCAAGCAGAGCTATACTGTTCCTGACAACGCCGAGCCGCGTGCCGTTGTAGTGCTGGATAAAGAGCTGCCATACACCACCGTGCAGGCTACATGGAAGAAAGAGCCGGTTTCAGTAGTGAATTTGGGAACCTATTACAACGATCTGAAGAAAGACCTGTTTTACACCATGTTCAACAACCGCATGCAGGAAATTGGCATGATGCCCAATTCTCCCTTTGCCTATGCTTTTGGCTACGAAGTGTCTATGCTGCGCGGTTTTGCCGCATCCTTGCTGATGGCAATGAGTTCAGAAGGCAAAAGCGAACAAGCAATGCAAGCCTTGCTAACCGAAGCAGTCCGCATACGCCAGCATGGTTTTAAGCCCGGAGAATTTGAGCGTGCCAAGCTCGATCTTATCCGCGGCGCAGAGCGTGCAGTTAGCGAAAAGGCAACCCGTGAATCCGATGAAGCCACCTGGGAGCTTTTAAGCCCGATTATAGACGGCTCTACCTTCATGAGCGCAGAGCAGAAAGCTGAGTTTGTAAGCAATATCATCCACGAAATAGGCTTGGATGAGGTAAACGACATCGTGGACGACCTTATCTCTACCGACAATCTTACTCTTAGCATTAGCGGAACCGAGAAGGAAGGCGTGGCATACCCCAGCAGTGAAAGGCTTATTGCCATGTTTAACGAGCTAAGAAATACCGACCTTGAAGACTATGAGGACACCACTGTTGACGAGCCGATTATGGAAAACATCCCCACACCCGGCAAGATAGCAAAAGAAACCCGCTATCCCAAATCTGGCATCAAAAAGTGGGTGCTGTCCAATGGCGTAACCGTTTATGTAAAACAAACCGATTTCAAAGCCGATGAAGTTCGCCTTTCTGCCAGCAGCCCTGGTGGCGGAGCTCTGTTAACAGCCGATGAAGCCAAGTTTGCCGAGGTTATAGGTCAATACAGCCACAATGCCGGATTCGGTAATTTTGACGGCCCTGCACTACAAAAAGCATTGGCTGGCAAGGTAGCATCTGCCTATCCCAGTATGGATTTATACAGCGAGGGCTTCCGCGGTTCCTGCTCGCCCNNTACCAAAAGGCAACTGCAACCCGTTTTACGGAAGACACCTTTAATACCTCAATAGCTCAGCTCAGGTCTTACCTGCAAAACTCCATGCTGAATCCGCAGAATGTGTTCTTCGACACCCTGGAAACCCTGGTTTATAATAACCATCCTTACAAGCGCAGTGTGCGTCCCCAGGATTTGGATGGCATGAGCCTAAGCTCGTTAGAAAAGGTGTATCGTGACCGCTTTGGCGATTTCTCGGATTTCAGTTTCTTTATAGTTGGTGCTTTTGACGAGGTAGAACTGCGTGAATACTGCGCTACCTATCTGGCAAACCTGCCCACCATGAAGCGCAAAGACAAGATTCGTAATCTGAATGCAGTCCCCTTTAAGGGAAAGCAGGAAGTACGCTTCAATAAAGGCGTTAGTGAGCTTACCATGGCAAGCAATGTTAGCACCGGCTCGTATAAGATTAGCCACTATAATAACCTGATGATGAGCACACTGATGATGGTGGCTTTCGAAAAGCTGCGTGAGAATGTGCGCGAAGACCTTAGCGGAGTGTATTCCATTCAGAACTGGAACACTCTGGAACGCTATCCCAAGCCGTTCTACACGGTTAACACCTGGATGACTTGCGATCCCGAGAAAGTGGATATGCTAAATGCTGCCACCCTTGCCACCTTGGACAGCCTGAGATTGGGCTTGTACGAAGACAAGTATGTGGATGCTGCTATCACCACCATGAGCAAGCGTTATGAGGAAAGCATAAAGACCAATAGCTACTGGCTGTCCAGCATGGAACGCAATCTCTGGCTCGGCATGCCGATAGATACCTTTGTGGACAATCCCAAAGTGTATGCCAAAATAAACAAGAAAGCCCTTACCAAAGCAGCAAAGACTTATCTGAATTTCGACAAGAACCTATTGAAGGTAATAATGCTGCCAGAGCAAAAACAATAGCAGCTTAAGCTGTTTTTTGCCTATAGAATAAGAGGGAATGGGTGCAAACCCGTTCCCTCTTATTTTGCTCCATTCCCCAAAGCACTGCGGTATCATTACAGATTCATTGCACATTTTATCCGTAATAAATCTGCAATGATACCGCAGTGCATGCAGGCAAGTTGCTATAAATGCCGTGCCCGTTTACAGGCAGAATACATGTAAATAAGCTATTAGTTCATTCTAACATAGCCGGTCACTTCGTCCGCTTGACCACCCTTTATCTCTTCATAAAATACAGCTAATGCAGAATAGTAGTATGCGCCAATCCAGAAGAATGGAATCCCCATGCCCGCAATGCCCAATAGGAACCAGCCGAAGAATGACAGGCACAGCATAAA
>DIMZ01000202.1 GCA_002425825.1 Cloacimonetes bacterium UBA5553
TGGTTATTAAAGATAAGTTGAGTCCCAAATGTTGGTGTTAACTCCAACTTATTGTTTATCTGGTTGTTTGAGGGCATCCGATATCCCTCGTTACACCCATTCTATGTAAGTCCAAGCGACCAATTGCATTGTTATTAATCTTAGTAATCCAAGTCAAGTACTTTTTTGGGGAGAGTTTTTCCGATGAGTGAATTTAGATGAAGAGAATCACTGAAACCAGCAAATTGGGTCACCGAAAACTGCAAATGCTTTTCGGATATCCTCTCTCTTATGCTTACCTATATTGTCTAAATGCATTACGGTATCATTGCAGATTTATTGCAGATAAAACCCGTAATGAATCTGCAATGATAGTGCAATACCTTAGGGCTTCAAGTAACAAATTCTAATGGGAGCTCATTGAAATGGTTTGATAAACACAAAAGCTGAGCCGGATAGCTCAGCTTTTTGCTTTTTGAAAATGGGGTGCCGTAATCAGGCAAACTTTGAGGTTATATCTTCCATTCCGGGTAGGCTATAGACCTTGAACTGGTCTATCCTGATGGATGGATCAGCCACGAAATCAATCTGGTCTTTGTAAGACACGAAATCTTCGTTATGCTGGCAGATATGAGATAGCAGGTCGGGATTAACTGCTATGCGGAGCATTTGGTCTTTTATAAAGTAATCGCTTCTGCCCAACCAGCGGTAGATGCGCATGGTTACTGCATCTTTGCTGATAACGCGTCCCCTGCCATTGCAGAAGGGACAGGGATCGGAGAAATTAGCTATCAGGGTGCTGCGCATACGCTTGCGAGTAACCTCAACGAGACCAAGCTCAGTGAAGTTATAAACCTTGTTCTTAGCTCTGTCGCGGCGCAGTCCTTTTTTTAGCATCTCCAAAACTTCCGCTTTGTGCTTTTCGTCCACCATGTCTATAAAGTCAATAATTATAACGCCAGACAGGTCTCTAAGGCGTATCTGCCGTGCAACCTCAGCGGCTGCCTCCAGATTGGTTTTGCGTACCGTTTCATCATAATGTGTTTTGCCGGTAAAGCTACCGGTGTTTATATCTATGGCAACCAAGGCTTCGGTCTGCTCCACTTTTAAGTTTCCGCCACTGGGCAGATAGATGCGGCTGTGTAGCGTGGTTTCAATCTTTTTCTCTATTGCCCATGCATCAAATATGGGTGAGTCCTCTTTATAAACTTCCACATTCTCTACAAGATCGGGAGAGATTACTTCAAGCTGCGATACTATGCTCTTGGCAAAGGCTTTGTCGTCTATCACCAGTCTATCTACATGCTCGCCGAATAGGTCGCGAATCAGGTAGTTTTCCAGGGCGTTTTCTTCGAATACACACACAGGTGGTTTGGCATATTTTAGTTGTTTATCTATCAATCGCCAGGTTTTGGCAAGGGCTTTGTATTCATTGCGAAAGTCTTCTTCATCGCATCCCTCGGCTTCAGTTCGAACTATCAAGCCATAGCTTGGGTCTTTGATGCTGGAAAGAATGGTTCTGATGCGGGTACGCTCGCCCTGCGAATATATCTTGCGGGATATGGCAATCTTGTTTTTATTCGGGAACAGCACCAGATACTTACCGGGAATGGATATCTGACCGGTTAGTCGTGCGCCCTTCGAGCCGATGGGGCCTTTATGAACCTGAACCACAATCTCTTGTCCGGGCTTTAGCAGCTTGCCTATCTGGGAGGAATCAGCAGGATTGGTCTTAGCGCGGGGTTTGACGTTTTCGAAAACGTCCAGGAAGTCCATTACGATGTCGCTGTAATGCAGGAAGGCAGTACGCTCAAGTCCTATTTCTATGAAGGCGGCTCCCATGCCGGGCAGAACGTCTTTCACTATGCCTTTGTAGATGTTGCCAACGGGGTTTTGCTTGTCTCTGCGTTCCACAAAGAGTTCAACCAGGCGGTTGTCCTCAAGAACGGCCACGCGCTTTTCCAGCGGGTGTACATTAACGATTATTTCTGTGTTAAAACTGTCTTTTTTCATGTTAGTCCAATTTGTAGGGCATTAGGTAATGCCACTCTCCTGTAGTTGGTAGTTGGCGCAGTTGATCTTCCAACATTGCGCCGGGGTCTTTGCTTTTTAGAAGNNTAGAAGTGCGTTTCTGGCTTTTAGCATGTCGGAGCTTTTCAGGGCTTCCAGCCAGCTTGTTTTGGCAGGATAGCTAACGGTGCTAAAGTCGCTTATGCCTGCTAACACGCAAGCTTTGGCTATGGCTGTGTCCAGGGTGCCGATTTCGTCGATAAGTCTGTTCTGCAGAGCAGCTTTTGCGCTGAAAACTCGCCCTTCAGCCACAGAGTCGATGCTGCCGGGCTGATAGTTTCTGGCGCTGATTACCCTGGCTTTAAATTCGTCGTAAGTGGCAGTTGAACTCCGCTTTAGGGATTCTAACAGAGCAGGATCGAAGTTTTGAAACAGGTTGAATGCGCCTGCAAACTTGCCATGTTTTAAGGTTTGGCTGCGAATCCCAATCTTTTTGCCCAGTCCTTCTGTTTCGGGAAGCATCATAATCACGCCAATTGAGCCGGTAATGCTTGCCTCATCTGCTACTATATAGTCCGATGCGCAGGAGATGTAGTAACCACCTGAAGCAGCAACTCCACCCATGGATACAACAACCGGCATGCTTGTACGAAGCTGCATAAGCTGTTGATATATCTTTTCAGATTCCAATGCGCTGCCACCGGGGCTGTTTATGCGTAGGATGGTAGCTTTTATGCTTTTGTCTTTGCTTATTGCCTCTAAGGTTTTCCTCACTTTTTCTGCGCTAATCCCGCCTTGCCCAGGAAAGGCTGAGGAAGTGCTGGGGGCAATCTGCCCGTTTAGATATACAACGGCTATCTTGTCTTTTTGAGCTTTGAGTTTGCTGCCGCTGTAATCGGTAATGGAAATGAGGCGGTCATTGTTTAGCTCCAGCTTGGCAAGGGCGGCATCTCTACTCATGGGAAAATCTATTAACTTCATTTCCTGGGCTGTTTGTGCTCCAATGAAGTAGTCCTTTCTGTCCTCAAATATCTTGCTGATGTCTTCTATACTAAGCTTTCTGCGCTCCGCCAAGCCGCTTAAGAGCAGCGTGTTCCTGTCTTTCAGTACGGCATCGATGTTGCTTTTTGTGCCGGGGCTGAGCGAGGTTTGAGAATATGGCTCGCCAGCGCCTTTATATTCGCCGGATTGCAATATCTGCATCTTGATACCCAGTTTGTCGAAAAGCTCTTTGTAGAACATCAGGTTTGCCGAAACGCCTTCCAGCATTAATCCTGCGGAAGCCGAGGGCTCCATGTAGATTTCGTCCGCATAGCTTGCCAATAGGTAATCAGCCTGGCTAAACATCTCGCCATAAGCTACCACTGGTTTACCGGATTTCTTGAACTCGGTTATGGCTTTGCCTATCTCGGTTAAAGCAGGATAGTTGGTTTGAATGAATGAAGGCTCGATAAGCAAGCCCTTGATGCGTGAGTCGGTGGCAGCAGCTTTTATCTTGCCGATAATCTCCTCGGCACTAAGCATACCGGAACCTAGCCAACGCACAGGTTGCATCTCATTATAGTCGGGAATCATGGTACTGGGATTTAGCTGCAGCCAAGCATCACTCGGAACCTTTTTGGGGCTGAAGCTTGCACCATCTTTGAATGATGATATGAATCCCACAAAAAAGCCAATAATCAGGATAAGCGGGAAAACAATGCAGCCGAAGAGGAAAGCTTTATTTTTCATGAAGGGAAACTCCTTTGCATAAACACAAAAAGAGCATCTTGAAGGATTGAAAGTGGCGGAGATGTAGGGATTCGAACCCTAGATACGCGTTTTGCACATATACACGATTTCCAATCGTGCTCCTTCAACCAGCTCGGACACATCTCCGCGTTAGTTTTGACCATCTTTTTGTGAACCGCTTTTCTGTCAAACATTATTAGTGGCGGAAATGCCTTACCCCGGTAAACACCATCGAAATGCCAAGCTCATTGCAGGCTTTTATACATTCTTCATCACCCTTGGAACCGCCAGGCTGGATTACGGCTTTTATGCCGTGCTGATACACTTCGTCTATCGAGTCACGATAAGGGAAAAAACCGTCTGATGCGCAGATTGCACCCGTTAAATCATGCCCATACTTGTGTGCTTTCCAGATTGCCAGCGAGGTTGAATCTATGCGTGATGTTTGCCCTATACCAAAGCCTAAAACCTGATCTTTACGTGCCAGCACGATGGCATTGGACTTTAGTAATGACACTGCTTTCCAACCAAAGATAAGCGCATTCATCTCTTCCTGCGAGGGCTGGTGTTGGGTAACCACCTGCCAATTGCTGATGCTCTCTGAAACCAAATCCCAGTCCTGGGCAAGGTAACCCCAAGTAAGGGTTTTAATTTCCAGCGGGTTAGCAGGCTTTTCCAGCATTGCCAAATCGTAGCTTACCAAACGACGGCTCTTCTTCTTCTGCAGTACGTCCAGCACACCATCTTCATATCCCGGAGCTATTATAATCTCGGTAAAGATGCGATTTATCATTATTGCGGTTTCCATGTCCAGTCGTCTGTTTACTACAACAATGCCGCCAAAGGGGGCTACTGTATCGGTAGCAAAAGCTCGCTTGTATGCCTCTGCAAGGCTTGCACCACTTCCCAAACCACATGGGTTGCAGTGTTTTAGTATTGCTACAGTCGGCTCGGTGAACAAGCGTATAGCACGCAAGGCGGAGTCTATATCCAGGATGTTATTAAAGGAAAGCTCCTTGCCGTGCATCACAGACCAGCCCTTACGCTTATCGGTATAGAATCCCNNGCTTTTTGGTGGGGATTTTCTCCGTAGCGAAGCTCACTAATCAGGCTGCAGGAAAGGTCGATGTGCCGAGGCACGTTCTTATTGGGCTCAATCTCGTTTCTAAATTGCTCAAAGTAATCTGCAATGTCGGCATCATAAGCACTAACCATTGCAAAGGCTTTTTGCGCCAGATAGCTGCTCCAGCATTCCGGCAGTTCTTGTCCAAGCTTAAGGTGCTCTACGGTTGTGGCATAGTCTTTGGGGTCGGTTAATACACACACTTGCCTGTAATTTTTGGCAGCAGCCCTAATCAAGCTGGGGCCGCCAATGTCGATATTCTCAATAATCTCTGCATGTGTGGAGCTCTCTTTGTGTCTCACAGCCGAGAAGGGGTATAAGTTCACGGCAACTATATCTATATGACCAATGTCGTGCTCTTCCAAAGTGCTGAGATGAGCATTATTGGTTCTATCCGCAAGGATACCGGCATGAATCCTGGGATGCAGGGTCTTTACTCTGCCATCCAGTATCTCCGGAAAGCCGGTAAGCTCCGAAACCTGAACCAGTGAGCTACAGAACTGCTTTAGGTGCTTGGCGGTATTAGAGGTAGAAAGGATAGTATAGCCAAGGCTTTCCAGAGCCATCGCCAGTGTTTCAATCCCGTTCTTATCGCTAACACTTATTAAAGCATACTTTTTCATGTATTACCTTCTTCATCGATGCTATCGATTAGTTTTTTTAATTCTTTCTTAGTTACAATGCCTTCCAGCTGTTTGTTAAGCTTGGCGTTAGTGAACATCTCCAGGGTTACGCGAACCACTTGAGTTGGTGCCTTGCGCATACCCTCAAGTCCCTGAGGATTGTCAATAACGCTTACCAACACAATCCCGCCAAGTATTATAGCCCAATTCACATATATCCACATCAGGAATATGGGCAGGGCAGCCATAACGCCATAAACAGCCTGCACACTGGTTAAATTATAAATGTAATAATCGAACAATGTCTTTGCCACAGTCCAGATTACGGTAGTCCAAAAAGCTCCTCTGAATAGCGAAGAACGCTTAATCCTTACAGAAGGCAACAGCATATACAGAAACATTAGCCCCAAAAACTGAAGCACAAAAGGTATTACCACCAATAGCCACCGCAGCATAGGCACCTTTAGCAAATGCGAGATTAATGGTACAGACGAGCTGGAAAACAGCACCACCATAATCACCAACCCAAACACAACCGTGCCGAGAAACTTCACTATCTGAGTGATGGCATCCTGTTTAAGGCTTAGCTCCATGCTTAAGATACGGTCAAAAGTGTCGCGTATTACCTTAAACAATGAGTAAGACGAAACCAATAACACAATGAAATTAAAGATATTAAAGCCAACCCGCCTGCGGGCAATCATCTCATCCACAAAGTTCATAATGGCATTAGCCGAACCGGGTATAAAGTTCTTGGCAACAATGTCCTTAAACTTATCTCCCAGATTCAAGAATGGCAAATCGGGCGCAATCAGTACCAGGAAGGTGACAAACGGGACAAAGCCCAAAAGAGTGATATAGGTTAAGCTTGCCGATTCCTTCATCACTCGTTCAGTAGTTGCACGGTGGTAAAATAGCCTGGTAAACTCACGGATGTTGTCCATCATCATTTTTCGACGTCTGGGAACGGTTACATACAAATACACTCGATAAGTGTCGATAGCTATCACTCTCAGGTAGGCAGTTATCCACATAAAAAAACGGTGTGCCAGACTACTTTCTTGCTTATGCTTACCCATCTATTCCTCCCTCAAAGCCACTACGGGGTCAAGCCGTGCAGCATTCACAGCCGGTAATACGCCAAAGATCATACCCACGCCCACCGACACGCTTAGTGCCGACCAGATCATCTGATACGAAGCAGACACGCTTATCTGCAAAAACTTACCTACCTGTCCCAATATCGCATAGCCCAACACTATACCCAAAACTCCGCCCAAGGCGGTTATTAGCATAGTCTGCACCAGAAACTGCAAAAAGATGTCCAGCGGTCTGGCTCCAATAGCCAGGCGCACCCCAATCTCCCTTGTGCGTTCTTTGATGGATGCCAGCATAATGTTCATAATCACTATACCGCCCACCAATAATGATATCACAGCTATCAGCACAAAGATAACGCTGAAGATCATGCTGTTTTTCTTCATCGAAGCTGCTTGTTCCTGGGCAGAGATTACCTGAAACACTCTTTTTCCATGCTTCAAGTTTAGAATTATGTCTTCCACCTTTTTTCTCAGGTCTGGTGCAGTTTCGGGACTGGAAGCACGAATCTCAAATGATCTTATTGGGTTTCCGGGTGTAACCTTATTCATCATTGTAGATATGGGGATGAAGCTTTGTTGATTCATGTATTCCAAAAAGTTCTCACTAAATGCTGCTTCCCCGCCCTGTGGCTCTTTATAACGATGTTTCATGATTCCGATAACCTGAAACACATGCCCCGACATCGAGATTGACTGCCCAATGGGATTGCGATTGCCAAACAAGTCTCTGGCTACGCTTGTGCCGAGAACGATAACGTTATTGCTGTTCTGAACGTCTAAATCCTTTATAAACCTGCCCTTTTCTGCATCCCATTGATCCACTTTTACCATATCCGGCATCACCCCCATCACCCAGCCGGAATAGTGCTTGTCTTTATACCACAAGTGACCGTCACCGTAATTGATGATGGGATTGAAGGCACTTGCCTCGGGAATCTGAGCCCTAAGGTAATTAATCTCACGCAGATTGAAGCTGGCATCCCCACCTTTGCTAAAATCGTAGTTCCAATTGGCATATACGGATATCTTGTTCAGCCCGCCTCTTTCTTCCATCCACGACATGGTGCTTTTGTTCATCCCGCTCACAATAGCCAAAACCACCATAATGCACATAACTCCCAGCACAATACCAATAATGGTAACTGCACTGCGGACTTTGCGCATCAGGATGTCTGCCAGGCCAATTTTGATGGATTCAAGCAAGGGAATGGTCATCTGATATCCGTCCGTCCATAATGCGTATTATTCTATCTGCCCGCTCGGCAACGGCATGATCATGAGTAACCATAATCACAGTGTTGCCGGCTTTATGAAGGTCTTCAAAGATGTGCAAGATATCTCCGCCAGCCTGTGAATCAAGATTGCCGGTTGGCTCATCGGCAAGCAGGATAGAGGGCTCATTCACTATTGCCCTGGCAATGGCAACCCGTTGTCTCTGACCGCCTGAGAGCTCTGTAGGCTTATGCCTTAGCCTGTCTTCCAGTCCCACTCCAGCCAAAATCTCTCTCGCCCGGGCACTGCGTTTACTACCACTAAATCCACCATACATAAGGGGAAGCTCTACGTTCTTTAATATATTCAGGTGGGGCAGAAGATNNAAAAGATTGAAAGATGAAGCCTATTTTCTTGTTGCGCACCGCGGCAAGGGCGGATTTTGGCATATTGCTTACCAAAACATCGTCCAGATAGTATTCACCGCTGCTGGGTCGGTCTAAACAGCCGATAATGTGCATCAGAGTGCTCTTTCCGGAGCCCGATGGCCCCATTATCGCCACAAACTCACCTTGCCTGATGCAGAGGTCTATATCTATGAGCGCATTAACTTTAACCTTGCCCATAGAGTAATCTTTGCTCAGGCTCTTCGTTCTTATTATATCCATTGTAACCTTCTTCACCTAGTCTATTCCACATCTCTATTTTGCTCCATTGTGTCAATGAAAAAGTGCTTCCCGGGCTCTCTGCTGCTCCTCTGTATCAGCAAGACTTACATAAGTATTAACTTACACTGCATAAAGCTGTGTATCTGCCCAACTATGGTTATCCTGGTAACAGCCCTGTTATTCCTTGCACACATTACGGGATAATTGCGGATGAATTACGCATCTNNATTTCATGCGTAATTCATGCGTAATTCATTCAGGGAATAAGCAAGAAATGATGGATACCGTCTTGGCAATCGTAGAATAATTCTACACTCAGAGCCTATTGTAGCATATTCTCAATATGGAATACTTAACGCCTCGAAATAAAATCTGTTTTGCACCGCGAATTGCAATAATTAACCCTTCAAATGAGCAAATTGAGCCGATATAGGAGTTTACATGCGTAAGTACCTCGTTGTGTTGATGTTGGGACTAGTACATTTATTGTTTTCCAACGTCTCTAATGTTTCTTTACAGGCTAATCGGGCTTTTGAGATAAAAGCTAAGAGTAGCAATTCAGTTTCTATCAATTTTCGTTTACCTTCCTATGAATTTGTTGCCGACCAATTAGACGGCAAGAGCTATTCCCGCATCAAGATGGAAGGAGTTGGCTTTACCGGTGACATAGGACTGCCGGAATTACCGGTGCTGAGCACCATGGTAGCCCTTCCTGCCAATGGCAATGTTCGCATCGTGGCAGAGAATGTTCAGCAGAGCAGAGTAGCTAGCTTTAATGCCTATCCGTTTCAAGACGATAGAGAATCTGTTGCCTCAAAAACGGTTAGCATAGACAAGGACTTTTACTTAAGAGGAACAAGCTATCCGGAAACCGTAGTCCGCTATGGCGACCCGGAGATTATTAGAGGTATGCGGGTGGTAACCGTGCAGGTTTCTCCCTTTAGCTACAATCCCGTTACCAAAGAACTTGAAGTGCGCAATTCCATAGACTTGCGTGTTGACTTCACCAACGAGCGTGGCGTTAATGAGCTTTCTTCCGAGCCACTCACCATCTCACCGGCGTTTGCCAATCTTCTGGAAGCAAACGTAGTGAACTTTGGTGATTTCCGCTCTGCCATATTGGCAGACACTCCCCCACGCATCCTTATTATTCACGGAGCCTATGCCGACGCAACTTTCCAAAGCACCCTTGATGCCTTCGTGCTGTGGAAAAGACAAAAAGGTGCAGAAGTGAATGTGGCAAGCTTTTCTACCTCAGAATCGAACGAGTCTATAAAAAGCTATATTCAAACTCAGTACAACAATGCGTCAACCCGTCCCGATTACATTATAATAATTGGTGATACGAGTGGTTCTTTTCGCATCCCTACCTTCATAGAGTCTTACTCATCTTACAACGGCGAGGGTGACTATCCCTATACACACTTAGACGGCGTGGACACTCTGGGCGATTGCTTTATTGGCAGAATTTCTGCCGAGACTACAGCAGAACTACGCACCATACTGAACAAGATTTACCTGTATGAAAGAGATATAAACATCGGCACAGCAGCATGGTTGAATAGAATGCTATTGGTAGGCGACTGGACTCCCTCGGGCATATCCACCATCTATATTAGCAAATACATAAAAGAAAGTGCTCTGGAAATAAACCCTAACTATACTTTTACCGAGCTGTATGGTTCCGATCCGTCTGTTGCCTCTATGAACCTGGCACTAAACCAGGGTGTGGGCATATTTAACTATCGTGGTTGGTTAAACATGAGTGGATGGTCGCCCGGGGCAAGCTTAAACAATGCTTATCGTCTACCGCATTCAGTAAACATCACATGTGGCACTGGGTC
>DIMZ01000071.1 GCA_002425825.1 Cloacimonetes bacterium UBA5553
TATTTGTTCTGCTGCTGTCAATATCGATAAATTACCTATTATGCCGTGGCTGGGCTAAGCATGGCAATAGAGCATGGGTAGCAGTATCCATCTTGTTTAACTTAGCGTTACTTAGTTTTTTCAAATACCTTCCTGCCATCTTTGGCTTTACCAGTTTGCCTGATGGAAGCTTGTTACAACAAATTGCCATACCCATTGGTCTGTCGTTCTTCAGCTTCCAGGCAATGGGCTATATGTTAGACCTGCATTGGAGCGGCAAACGGCAAGTAGCTTCCATGGCTCAATATTCTCTGTTCATGTCTTTTTTTCCCCAGTTTCTTGCCGGCCCCATAGCGCGCGGTAAAAGCTTTATTCCTCAGGTAAGCAAGGCTTTTTGTTTCAATTATGCCGATATGGTATCCGGCTCGCGCAGAATACTTTGGGGTTTATTCAAAAAAGTGGTGATCGCCTCCAATCTTTCTCCCTACACCGATGTAGTATTCCAGAACTATAATGATCACCAGGGGATAACCATCGCCTTGGCAGCCATTGCGTACTTCATTCAGATATATATGGACTTCTCTGCCTACAGCGACATTGCCATCGGTTCTGCCCGGCTGTTTGGATACCGGCTGATGGAGAACTTTCGGGTGCCACTAAGCGCAAAGAGTGTTACTGACTTTTGGCGCAGATGGCATATCTCCTTATCTTCCTGGGTGCGGGACTACCTCTTTCTGCCCCTGCAATACCAAACCAGGGCATGGGGAAAGGCAGGCTTAACCACAGCTACCATGATAACCTTTCTGGTGATAGGAGTTTGGCATGGGGCAAACTGGACATTAGTAATTTTTGGTGTGTTGCATGGCATCGCCAGCACCTGGGAAAGCCATAGTAAAGAGCTTCGCGCCAAGCTCTGGCAAGCCTTGCCTCAGCGAATTGGCAATGTGCTTTCCAACCTGATTGTATTCCTGTTCATCGCTGCCAGTGCCATCCTGCTTCGTTCTGCCTCCATCGGTGAAGCAATTGCCATCATCAGCCGCATAACGGGCAGCAGCCCCCTATACCTTGGCTCCAAGCAATTACTTGTATTTGCCATCAGCGGTATGCTACTTGTTTTCGGCATCGATACATTTAAGGGTGATATACCAATAGACGAGTATATCGAAAAGCAGCCTAAAGCCCTGCGCTGGGCTCTGTACCTCTGCCTGATAATAGCCTTACCGTTAATTGGCTCACTCAGCAGCGAGAACTTCATCTACTACCAGTATTAATATGAAACGATTTATTATAAACGCTGTTTTGCTTCTAACTATGTCACTGGTGCTGGACTTTGGCATCGGCAAAGCACTGGAGCATATGTATTTTTCCAATACCAGCGGAGCTCCCGGTTATGTACTTAATCATGCGGTAGCACAGCCTTATGATGCCTACATTATGGGTGCCTCTGGCGCGCAAAGGGGCTATATCCCAAGTGTGATTAGCCGGGAACTGGGTATGGAGGTGCTGAACACCGGAGAAGCAGGAACCAATATCTTTCATAACTACGCCACCCTAAAACTGGTGCTGAAGCATCGCACACCCAAGCTAATTATCTGGGACTTAACCGATGCGGATTACTTCTATCGACCCGATGCGGGCAAAACCGGAATGATAACGCCATACCACCATGACCCGGATATAAAAGAACTGCTATACGACCTCGATCCCCTAAACAAGCTCTGGCTATGCAGCAAGATATACCCCTATAATGGCAAAATACTCAGCATTGTAAGTTCCTACGTTTCAAAACCAAATGCCCAAGCTGCCGGAGACAAGGGCTATCACCCCATAGAGGGAAGCATTAACCTGAAGATGGGAAGCCAATATCTAAGGCAGTTCAGCGAAGAGCAAAGCTACATTAAGCACCGCAGCAAAGACGAAGCCGCCAAAGACGCGCTTATCCGTAAATACTTCCATGCTTTTATCCAGCTTTGCCGAGATAACAATGTTCGGCTTATCGCCTTTCACTGCCCCAAAGCTCCGCTGAACAGCCAGATCGCATCCACGCCCCTGATATCTGAAGAACTACGTGCTCAATTGCAGCATTATAACATCCCGCTTTACAGCATTATGCCGGGCCAGTACCCAGAAATGAATAATCTGAGCCTTTTTTTTGACTTCAGCCATCTTAATCACAGTGGAGCACATGTGTATAGCCGGATTATAGCCGAACACATCAAGTCCGAGTTGAGGTAAGCTAAAAGAACACATTAAGATAGCTGAATATCGGAACAATACTTGCTTATTAAAACCACATGCGTACATACTAAGCCAGTATGTGCTAAAGGAGGAAGGATGAAACGAGTTATTATAGCTTTGTTACTATTACTAAGCCTTGGGCTGGCCATGGCTAACCCCATCGAATATAAGCTCATCGGCAAGCTATGGTTTTCCGAGCAAGATGAATTGAAGCTCCAGTTCCGCCAGATGCTTTGTGGGCAGGATGACAGAGTGGTTACTATTAGCAACGGCACGAACGTGCGCATCGAGATAGTGAACTTCTCACAGCAAGAGCCACCGATAGTTACCATCCCTTCGGGCTTCTTCAACCGGGAAGCTGGGTATTTAGCCGTGTCCGTAGGAGATTTACCCACAGAAGAGATTAGCTGGGGAACTTCATTGGACAAGGACTTTTGCCCACTGGAAGGAACACAAACCGCCACTCAACTGCNNAGCTCGTATTACCTCTTTGCAAAGGACTACAATCCCACCTGTGGCACAGAGTTTAACACCACCGCCCGAAGCAATGTAAACATTCATGTTCGCAACCAGTTTGGAAATCCGGTTCCATACTACCCCATCAATTTACAATACATGTATCCGCCAGATATCTACACAGACGCTCAGGGTAATGCCAGCTTTGAATATTACTGCTCCAAGCTTAGAATCATCTTGCTCTATCCCAATTCCTGGATTACAGAATGCGACACCACCTTCTTTGCCGAGCCAGACCAAACTTACAACATAGATTTACAGATAACTGCAAGCTCAAATATCGACCCCGTGTGCCCGCCTACAGGCGGAAGCCTTGTCACCTATCCCAGCGTTCTGCGTTCTGCAGATAATGCAACTGTCCACTTGGTTTACAACGGTAAAATAGACAGCAGTGCGCAGGTGGAACTCTATGACCTGAAAGGCAGGCTGCTGCTAAGCAAAGAGCAGCATGGCAATGAGATGCTATTGCAACTACCTGGGCTAAATAGCGGAGTTTATTTCCTGCGCTTGACCAGTGGAGGCATAAACCTCGGCAGCAGCAAGCTGATAATACTTAAGTGAAGCTTGTTTATATCCTGCTCTGCTTCGCTATATGCGGAGCGTGCTTTGGCATCAGCTTTGAAGCCGAAGAGCTTTGCTTTAGTCTCCAACGGGGCTCTTGGGAGATGGACGGCTTGTTTCATTTTGCCAATTATGCCGCAGAGCAGGTAAGTAAAACAATCTACTTCCCCATACCGGAGGACAGCCTTTCCTTACACCCGGANNGGAATTATTGCTGCTGGAGGTGCTTGATGATAGCCTTGCCACTTGCCGCTTCCTGACGCAAGGGAAGGGTGGGTTCAGCTTTGCTTTAACTATGCCTGCCCGGCATTTCTGCTCTCTGCGCATTGCTTACCGCCAGACACTTAGAGGCAACACGGCAAAATACATCATCAGCACCGCCAATAGCTGGGGCAAGCCCCTTGTCTATGCCAGCTATGGGCTAAGGGTAGCCGATGGGATAACCGTCACCAAACTGCCTTTCCCGCCTCAAGCAAGCTATGGAAGTGAGTATGAATGGATGTTCGAAAACTTCAGTCCGGTCTCAGAATTTGAATTAGAATTCAGCTACAAATAGCGGTGAAC
>DIMZ01000048.1 GCA_002425825.1 Cloacimonetes bacterium UBA5553
GATGTGTCGTTTAGGGGTAAAACAAGAATATATTGCTGAGGAAACAGCATGTGACATGATATCTAACCACCGTTGAGAGAGATGATTATGTAGTAAGTGTTGAAAGCGATTATGATAGGAGATAAAATGGTTTCGGATGTATTGAATAAATCTGAAAATTGCGGGGGGATGCGGTTATTATTGTGTCTTTATAGTCAACACAAGCCATTAGAAGTCGTAAGCATGATAACAGCTAATGCATACGATGCTTGACAAGATATTTATCTTTAAGGAATCTGGCAAAACAAAACAGATAAGGAGCCTACCATGAACCTGAATCAGCTCTTAGCTCAAATCAAATCGCTTGTTTCCAATGCTGCAGGCGTGGAAATGGCGTTTGGCCAGCCTACCAAGGTAAATGATATTCACATCGTTCCCGTGGCTAAAGTTGCCTTTGGATTTGGCGGTGGGGGCGGTAGTTCGCCCGCAAAAGTAAAGATAAAAACAGCCGAAGCAGGCAGTCCTGTGGACGAAGTTCAACAAGATAGCCCAGATGGAGCCAAAGCTAATGAAGCCAATTTTGGCGGTGGCGGCGGTGGCGGAATGCAAACCTATCCCATAGGTATTTATAGTATTAAAGACGACGTAATCAAGTTCCATCCGGTTATCAGCATAAAAGAGATAATCGCTCTGATTACCGTGCTGAGTTTGGTGCTGATGCGCTTAACCAGATGCAAGCATAAAGGAAAGAAATAGCATGTTTTTAACCGACAAGAAACTACAAACAATACCCTACCAATACTTGCCAGAGGGCTTTAACGTTAGCTCTTGGGCAGAGGTTTCCACCTATTTGGAGACCCTAAGCACACTGGATACATCCACTCCTGAGGCCTTGGAAGAGCTAATCGAGAAGTTTTCGGAACTGCTGAAAGCTATGAATGACGAGCTGTCCTGGCGTTATGTACACATGACTACGGCGGTGGACGACAAGAGCAAAGCAGATGCCTATAACGACTATTTTGCCGAGGCATACGCACCCAGCGAGCCTTATCAGGTTACTATAAAGCAACACTTTTACTACAGCCCTGCCAACAAGCAACTTGATGCACAGAAATATGGTCTGTTGAATCAGATAATAGAGAAAGATATAAAGCTGTTCAGGCACGAAAATACGCCTTTGTTAATAAAAGAATCCGAGCTTGCTAACAAGTATGGCAGCATAGTGGGACAGATGAGTGCTTTGTTTGACGGCAAAGAGCAGACTCCCACCCAACTGGCAGTGTATCTAAAGGATGCAGACCGGGCTAAGCGCGAAGAGGCGTGGAAGCTCCNNAAAGCAAAAAGAGCTGGATGACTTGTATGATAGTTTAAGAGAAGTTCGCACCCAGCTTGCCGCAAATGCAGGATACAGCAATTATCGTGATTATAAGCATATCGAGATGGGGCGTTTTTCATATACGCCCGAAGATATTCACAAGTTTCACGATGCTGTAGAGAAAGTGGTTATCCCCTTTGTAAAAGAGCTGGATGCCAAGAGGAAAGATGCCTTGGCATTAGGTGAGCTACGCCCCTGGGACACACAGGTTGACCTCGATGGTCGTAACCTGAAGCCCTTTGAGACCACAGAGGAATTCATTGCAAAAAGCCTAAAGGTGCTTGCCAAAGTTAGCCCCAGATATGCAGAGCAGCTTGAAATGATGCACAATACAGGGCTTTTAGACCTGGAGAATAGGAAGGGCAAAGCCCCCGGTGGTTATAACACGGGCATAAATAACCTGGCAAGTTCATTCATCTTTATGAATCATGTAAAACAGCATAAAGACGTGATAACCCTGCTTCACGAAGCCGGGCACGCCATGCACAGTGCTGCCATGGGCAATATAAAGATTTCGCAGTATTTAGACACCCCATCCGAAGTGGCAGAGCTGGCATCGATGACCATGGAACTGCTCACTATGGATTATTGGGATGAGTATTATAGCAATCCGGAAGACCTGAAGAAAGCAAAGCGTGAGCAATTGCAGGGAACGCTTACCTTTCTGCCCTGGTGTATGATTGTAGATGCCCTGCAGCATTGGGTGTATCTGCATCCCGGTCACAGTGCAGAAGAACGCAGTCAGGCTTATGTTGCTCTGCACAAACGCTTTTCAGGCGGAGTAGATTGGAGCGGATTGGAAGGCCAGAGACGCATCGGATGGATGCAGCAGCTTCATATCTATGAANNGAATATGGCATGGCGCAGCTTGGTGCACTGTCTATCTATATGAACTACCGAAAGGATAAGCAGAAAGCTTTGGCTGATTATCAGGCTTTCCTGGATCTTGGCTACACTCGTCCGGTGCGGGAGATTTATAAAACCGCTGGTATTGATTTGGACTTTTCTGAAGCCAGGCTGAGAGAACTGGTGGACTTTGTAAAGGTAGAACTGGCAGCTATTGAGGAGAACTAATGCTATCCATCATCAGCCCATCCAGATTTGCCCCTTTTAACATCGCTGCTGAGGAGTATATTCTTAAAAACTTCAAGCAAGATGTGTTCATGCTGTACATAAACAATCCCAGCATAATAGTGGGTAAGCATCAGAACACTCTGGCAGAGATAAATCAAGACTATGTGATTGCCAATCAGATACCTGTGGTGCGGCGTTTGACCGGTGGGGGAAGCGTGTTTCATGATCCGGGAAACTTAAATTTCTCGTTTTTGATAAATGAAACAGAAGAGATAACCCGCAGCTTCGAGCGTTATACACGCCCTGTGCTGGATGTGCTGAACGACTTGGGAGTAAATGCTATTCTTGAGGGACGTAATGACCTCACCATAAATGGCATGAAGTTCTCTGGTAATGCCAAGACGCACATTTTTGGCAAAACGCTGCAACATGGCACCATATTATTCAGCAGCAAGATAGGTGATCTTAGCGCAGCACTAAAGGTGAAGCCATTTAAGTTTAGCGACAAGGCAGTAAAATCGGTGCGGGCAAGGGTTACCAATGTGTCCGACCACCTGAAAGAACCGCTTGAGTTGGAAGCTTTTATAGAGCTTATCCGAAAGAAAGTTCATAGCCAGTATCCGGAGATTACCGAGTACACATTCCGCGATGAAGACCATATTGCCATCAACGAACTGGTTAGAACCAAATATGACACCTGGGAATGGAACTTTGGACACTCCCCACGCTATAACCTGTCTCATGAGTTACGCAGCAAGGTTGGCATTATCGAGCTGTATCTAATGGTTAACAAGGGCATAATAGAAGAAGTAAAAATCTTTGGCGATTACTTTAGCTCGCGGGAAACAAGTGAACTCGAAGAGGCATTGATTGGACTGGAACATAAACGTAAAGTGATAGCCGAGGTGTTTGAACGTATGGATTACCGCAGTTTCTTTGGTGATCTGGAACTGGAAGAGCTGCTTAGCGCAATGTTTTAAGCATAACAAATAGTCTTGGGAGTGTAGTGTGGAAAACCAGGAAAAGATGAAACTTGGCATATCATCGTGCCTGTTGGGACATAAAGTTCGCTACGATGGCGGGCATAAATATGACAATTGGCTGGTAGAGACACTGGGAGAATGGGTGGATTATGTACCTGTTTGCCCCGAAGTAGGCTGCGGTTTGCCCATACCTAGGGAAGCAATGCGCCTGGTTGGAGACCCATCAGCCCCAAAGCTGTTAACCCAAAAGACATTGATAGATCACACTGAGCGCATGAAGAGCTTTTGTGATACTACTGTAGAAAGCCTGAAGTCCAAAGGATTATGCGGCTTTGTGTTCAAGAGTAAATCACCATCCAGTGGCATGGAACGTGTAAAGGTTTATCCCGAAAAGGGTGGTGCAGCCTCCAGGAATGGAGTAGGCATCTTTGCTAATGCTTTTCTAAAGGTAAATCCCTTGCTGCCATGCGAGGAAGAGGGACGGCTGCATGACCCCATGCTGCGTGAGAACTTCATTGAGCGAATCTTCATAATGCAGCGTTGGCAAAACCTGATTGCCGACAAACCCACACCCGGTAAGCTGGTGGAATTTCACACCCGACACAAGCTATTGCTGATGGCACATAGCCCTGTGCATTACAAAAGCATGGGGAAACTGGTTGCCGAGGCTGCAATAAAGCCTTTTGCTGATGTTTTGGACAGCTATTTTACCGAGCTGATGACCGCTGCAAAAAAAACCGCTACTCCCAGCAAGCATCAAAATGTGCTGCTGCATATACTGGGCTATTTCAAGAAAGAGCTTAGTGCTTTTGAGAAGAGTGAATTGATAACGCTGATAGATAACTATAAGGCGGGCTTGGTGCCGTTAATAGTGCCAATAACCATGCTAAATCACTATGTAAGCAAATATGGAAAGGCGTATCTGGCAGAGCAGCATTATCTGAAGCCGCATCCCATAGAACTGAAGCTGCGAAATCACTGCTGATTACCAGGTAAGCTTCTGGTAGTTTACCTTTATATCGTATTTCAGGTTACCCAAAGCATCGGGTATCCACCAGCGGGGATGGCTGAGGAACAGGAAGCTTTCGGAGGCTTGTATGGCTTCCTTAGGTGATTTTGGGAAATATCCTTCCGGGGCAGGCCAGTCACTGATGTGCAAGCCATACTTGAGCATCAAAGCCTCATCATACACTTCATACTCCACGCCCATTCNNGCGCGTAACTCATGATCTTTAAGCAGTTCATCATTCCCTGTGTCCATCTTCACGCAGGCAAAATCACCATGTGAAGCCATTGCTGTAAGATCAAAATCCACCGTTAAGCGCAGGTTTGCAAGGTTGCTGGCAAACTGCTGCTTTATTGCACCAATCTTGTCCAATACCTCACTGAGGTTCTTTAGATGCTTTGCCTTGGCATAATCGCTAAGCTCTTCATAGTGATAGCCAACTTCATGCCCACGGCGGTTTAGCATGTTCATTATTCTTGGGTTCCAAGTGCATCGGCGAAAGAAATAGCTGGCATTTATGCCAAAACGTTGCTCGACTTCGGCAAATAGCAATGCTGCTGTGGGGTTGGTGTCTATATCATGCCTTAGGATTATGAATGGCTTATCCGGCACAGTCTCCATACTGCGAAAGCTGCCAAGAGTATAAAATGCATAACCGTTATCAGTGGCGAAACTGAGAATATCTGCATACTCCTTCATGCTATGCGGAGCCGCGAAGGTATTTGGCAACTTGTACAATAAGCGCTTTATCAGTTCTTTGTTCATCGAAGTATCCTTACAAAATCCTTGCTTACTGCTTTGTTCAGCAAAAATACTGCCAGCAAGTAGCCGCAAAACAGCAAGACAGCAAAAAGCATTGAGTATGCGCTGTGTGAAATCAGCTTTAGCCCCAAGATTAATGCAGCAATAATCCCAAGCCAACCTATCAGGTTTAGTGCTGCAATCATCAATCGCGCTTTTAGCAGGAAGAGCGACATAAAGTAGAAGCTAAGGTTCATAACAGCACTAGCAATGCTGAATATCAGCACAGCCATAACAAAGCTAATCTTTATGCCAATAAGCAATGACAGCACTCGCAAGCCCAAAGATATAATGTTCCAGATTAGTTCCCAATGGGGCTTTCGGCAGATAAATGGAATGCCGCTGATGGGGTCGTTTAGCATGCTGCTGCCAAAATAGGGGATAAGTGAGTATAACAAAGGCAATGCATCATCCCACTTACCTCGAAACACAACTGGAATAAGCTTATCCAAAGCAAAGGCATACAGAATAAGCAGCGGAATGCCAATGCTAAGGGTTAGTCTGGTATAGCTTCGTATGCTCTGCAGGGTTCTTGAACTGTCACTAAGCGCAAACACGGGATAGAATACCTGACCCACAGACATGGTGAACATATTTACCGGCACGCCAATAAGCTGTGTGGCGAAGAAGTATTGCCCCATCAATGCCGGATTGGTAATTGTTCCAAGCAGCAGGATGGGTGCATTACCGGCGTAGCTGTTTACCAGCCTGATTATGCTTACGTTTAGCAAGAATCCCGCATTACGCTTCATATTAGCATAACTTAGCTGAAGCCATTTTAGTGACATCAACCTGCCTAAATGCAATGATGGCGGTAAACGCAAGTGGATTAACAAGTATAGTGCCTCTACCAGATTGCCTAAGAAAAAAAGTAATACATACAGCCAAACATAACGAAACTGCGAGATTATCGCCAAGCCGAAGATAGTATAAAATACCACGTTCCATGTTTCTGCCAGGGCAAGTAGCTTGAACTGCATCTGCATTTGGGCTATATTATGCAGCAGAATGCGCAGCACTTCCACAAAGATAAACAGCGAAGTGAAGCGCAGAATGATGCCCAGTTCGGGATTGCGGTACAGCGAACCCAGCCAGGATGAGGCAAGCGCAATAGCTATACTGAATAACAGCCCCAAGCCAAGCCCAATTTGTGCAAAGGAAAATAGATTTAGCTGCCTGCGCCGTGGATCGGTGATATAGTTCGAATCCAAGCCAATAACGGCAAAGATGCTTACAATAGCCAGTATGAGACTATAGGTGCGGAAGGTGCCAAAGTCGCTTTGAGACAGCCAGGATGCCAGAAACAACAGCAACACAAAGCTAAGAATGCGGCGGATTACGTTGGTTATCAGGTTCCAACGAATACCGTGCAGCACGGCGGCACTATTCATTTTTTTGCTATTGAAACAGGTCAGCCTGTTCGGCAATGGGGCTAATGCCAAGATGACGATAAGCCTTGCCGGTTACTTTGCGTCCCTGTGGTCCGCGTTCCAGGAAGCCTTGTTGCACCAGATAGGGTTCAAAGATCTCTTCAATTGTGCCGGCATCTTCTCCGATAGCCGTGGCAATGGTTTTTATGCCAACCGGGCCACCGCGGTAGTTATCTATTATGGTGCTTAAGATACGCTTGTCCATTTCGTCTAAGCCGGCATGATCCACCTGCAACATCTGCAAGGCAGAGAGGGCAATATCCAGGGTAATAATTCCCGCGCCTTTTATTTGAGCATAGTCGCGCACACGGCGTAGCAGCCTATTGGCTATGCGGGGTGTGCCTCTGCTGCGTCTGGCAAGCTCGTAAATACCGTCTTGTTCCGCGGGGATATTCAGCAGCTTCGCGCTACGTTTTATAATGCTTGCAATGGCATCCAGGTCATAATAGTCCAGGCGCAGTACTATACCAAATCTATCCCGCAGGGGAGGCGTTAGCAATCCTGCGCGAGTAGTGGCGCCGATTAGGGTAAAGTTTTCAAGAGGTATTTTGAGGGTTCTTGAGCTAGGCCCGCTATCCAGAATAATCTCCATCTCATAATCTTCCATTGCTGGATAGATATATTCTTCTATCACGTGTGACAGGCGGTGGATTTCGTCTATAAACAGCGCTTCATGTCTCTGTAGATTGGTAAGGATACCGGCTAAGTCCGACGGTTTCTCTATCACAGGCCCACTGGAGACGGTGATATTCACCCCCATCTCACGGGCAATAATTCCTGCCAGGGTAGTCTTTCCCAATCCGGGAGGGCCATACAGCAACACATGATCGAGTGATTCTCCCCTCAGCCTTGCTGCCTGAATGCTGATGTCCAGCATCTCCTTTATATGATTCTGCCCAATAAAGTCATATAAGCTTTTTGGACGTAGAGCGCGGTCGAGGTCTTTATCCTCACCCTGAACTATAGGATTGTTAATACGTTCCAGCATAGGTTACTACAGCATCTTTAGCATTTTCATTATCTGTAAACGCCAAACCATCCACGCAGCTTCCCAAACAATGTGACGGCTCATCTTAGACACGCCGTTTATACGCTCGGTAAACACAATGGGCAGCTCTTTTATCCTAAAGCCCTTCACCCATGCACG
Organism: Cloacimonetes bacterium UBA5553; assembly: GCA_002425825.1. Lineage (GTDB taxonomy): Bacteria > Cloacimonadota > Cloacimonadia > Cloacimonadales > Cloacimonadaceae > Cloacimonas. Next base: position 7,796 of record DIMZ01000048.1, read on the forward strand.
GAAGTGCATTTCAATTTGGAAGGCATAGCCATCGGAGAGTATTTTGTCCAGATTTATGCTTTCCAACACTCTTCTATGAAAGCACTTAAATCCTGCAGTGGGGTCTTTTATGGGCATGCCAGTAATTACCCGCACATACTTGCTGGCGAAGTAGCTGATTAGCAAACGGCGAAAAGGCCAATTGATAATGTTAACTCCATCACTGTAACGGCTGCCAATCACCAGATCCCGGTTTTTAGCTGCTTCGATAAGGCGAGTAACGTCGTCGGGATTATGAGAGAAGTCGGCATCCATTTCCATGATGTATTCATAGTCCCGCTCAAGGGCAAACTTAAAACCGGTTACATAGGCCGAGCCAAGACCCATCTTGCCGGGTCGCTCTATTAAATGTAAACGCGGCTCTCTGCTTTGCATGAAGCGCACTCGCATACCGGTGCCATCGGGTGAATTGTCGTCCATCACCAGGATTTCTATGTCCTCGCTTTTAGACAGAACAATCTCTATCATGCGTTCGATGTTCTCAATTTCGTTGTAGGTTGGTATTATAACCAAGGTTTTCATTGCTATTTATCCAGATTATTTTCCAATAGTTGAGATTCGGGAACTTCGCGGAAGGCTTTTGCAGGATTGCCTACCACTATGGTTTTGGCTGGAACATCTCTGGTAACCACAGCTCCCGCAGCTACCACAGCATCACTGTGCAAAACCTTGCCCGGTAGAATAGTGGCATTTACGCCAATGCGTGAGCCACTCTCCATTGTAATACCCTTGAAGTGATTGAAACGCTCTTTATCACGTGCCATATAGTTGTCGTTACTGGTTGCGGTGCAAGGAGCAACGAAGCAGTAATCACCAATCTCGGAATAGGCAGTAATATAGCTATTGGTTTCGAACTTATTGCGGTTACCAATTTTTACGAAGTTTTCCACGCTTACATTTCTGCCAACTATGTTCAAATCGCCCATGCTAACGTTTTCTCTTATGGTGGCAAGGTCGGCAATCAAGTTACGCTGCCCTATTACACACTGGCAATAGATTACCACATTGGCACCTATCTGGCAGAAATCGCNNGCCGATAACTGCCGGCTTTAGATCGGTAGGAACCTTAAAAATACTGCGCGGGGAAGAAAGCGGTTTCTTTCCAATTATCACATTATCGTCGATACGCACAGCAGACCCAATTTTTGAACCTGCATGGATTACTACATTATGTCCGATAAGACAGTCGTCGCCTATCTCAACATTCTCCAAGATAACGCAGTTATAACCTATTGTTACATTATTTCCAAGCTTTACACTACTGTCTATATGCTTATTCATGATACCTCCACGAACTGATAGACCAACTTTTTACTCGACAAGGTTTAAGGCAAGCAAAAAAATGCTCCTATCATGAATATGTATAAGGAAGATGATGATTAACTGCATCAATCAATACTGTAACAACTTGGCATTAGAAGGAAAGTCTCCCAAGACCATTGAGGCATACAGAATGGATTTGGAGCAGTTCTATGGCTTTGTACAACGCTATTTTGAAACTGAGGAAGTGCCGATAGATGCCATTACCGTGCTAAACATCCGCGATTTTTTGCGCTATCTGAATGAAAAGCCGGATTGCAACCGTTCCTTAGCCCGTAAAAGTGCTTCGCTAAACGGTCTGTTCAAGTTTTGCAAATTGAAGGGTATGATAGAAAGTAATCCCATGGATAAGATAAAACGCCCCAAATATGAACGTCCGCTGCCGAAGTGCTTTACCGAAGAAGAGGTGCGGTCGCTGCTTTCCATTCCCGACACCAGCAGTCGTTTTGGGGTTAGAAACAAAGCCATACTGGAGCTAATCTATTCATGCGGATTACGATTAATGGAGCTTGCGGGCATACGCATGAGCGATATTGACATGAAAAACGGGCTGTTACGCGTGAAAGGCAAAGGAAATAAGGAACGCATCATCCCTGTTGGCTCTTATGCTATTGCTGCGATTAACGACTATCTGCCCGTGCGCGAACTGCTACGCGTGGATAAAAGCCCCGACCGGCTGTTTTTAACCAAAAGCGGAAAAGCATTCGACACCGATCAACTCGATACTATTTTAAAGCGTTACTTCCTGCTGATAGCCCGAAGCAAAGGCTATTCGCCGCATACTTTAAGGCATAGCTTTGCCACTCACATGCTTAGCCGGGGTGCTGATTTGCGCGCTATTCAGGAACTATTGGGGCATGCGTTGC
>DIMZ01000223.1:0-3411 GCA_002425825.1 Cloacimonetes bacterium UBA5553
AAGCTTAAGTAGTGTAAGCCGACATTCATCAGGAAGCCCAAGCGGTTTCGTATCTCCTTTAGCACTTCCTCGGCAATAATTAGCTTGTTGCCGGTAAGCTTTAAGCCGCTGAAAAACGTATGCGCATCTTTTATGCTCATTGCAGTTATGTCACCTATGTTCTTATCGGCTATGCGAACCGCCAGTGAGGAGGCTTTTAGCTTCTTGCCTTCACACTCAGGACATGGTTTGTCACTGATGAATTGCATATAGTAACGCCGCATATCCTCGGAAGTGGTTTCATGCATTCTACGCTCAAGCTGGGGGATAACACCTTCATGCTTCATCATAAACTGACCGCTACCGCGCTCATTCTGCCAGGCTACTTTAAACTTCTTGCCTTTTGAGCCATAAAGAACAAGCTGCTTTACCATCTCTGGGAGTTGATACCAAGGTTTGATGAGAGAAAACTCGTATGCTCTGGCTAAGTTGCGAACGGCATTAAGAGTCCAACTGTCTTGTTTGGACTCAAGTCTCCCCCATGCTGCTACAGCACCTTCCATTATGCTTAGCTCAGAATTTGGAACCACAAGATCAGGATCGAACTCCAGCTTATAACCCAAACCGTTACACACTGGGCAAGCTCCCAGGGGGCTGTTGAAAGAAAAGCTTTGAGGAGCTAGCTCTTCGAAGCCGATATTACACTTTGCGCATGAATTCATGGCAGACATAATCTGCTCTCTATCTTCATCGGCAAAGCCAATTTTTACTGTACCTTCCGTAAGCTTCATCGCCAGTTCCAAGGAATCTGCAAGCCGGCTTTCTATGCCTGCCTTCAGTACAATGCGGTCGATAACTACATCTATGTTGTGTTTGCTTTTTTTGTCTAATACTATGTCTTCATCCAGGTTACGTAGCTTACCATTTATCATTACNNGCCTTCCTGGCGCAATTGCTCAAGCTCGTCCTTATGCTCTCCTTTGCGGTTTTGCACCAGGGGAGCCATAATCTGAAGCTTGGTTCCCATTTGATGCTCCATAAGGTGCTCTATCATCTGATCTACAGTTTGAGACCCAACCGGATCGCCGCAGCTATAGCAGAATTGTTTGCCCACCCTTGCATATAGCACTCGTAGGTAATCATATATCTCGGTTACAGTGCCAACTGTGGAACGAGGATTCTTGCTAGATGCTTTTTGCTCTATTGAGATAGCGGGTGATAAGCCTTCAATATAATCTACCTTTGGCTTCTCCATTTGTCCTAAGAACTGGCGTGCATAGGCGGATAGAGATTCTACATAACGTCTTTGTCCCTCTGCATACAATGTATCGAATGCCAAGGATGATTTTCCCGAACCAGATACACCTGTAAACACCACTAAGCAGTTTCTGGGGATGGCTAAATCTATGTTCTTAAGGTTATGTTCCTGCGCACCTTTAACTATTATCTGTGTCTTCAATTGTCACCTCACAGGGAGCATCTTTTTGTAGTTTGCTATGCTGTCAAATGAATTGTCATCTTATTCATCCGCCTGCATTTCATTCCTTATGTGATTCATTGGGGTGCAACATATGGTCTTTTGGGGTAAATTGCGGGTAAAACTGCGGATGTATGCTTGTGGCAGGAAGTTCTAAAACAAGGTGGGATGTGAGAATTGCCATATCCTGAATTGCAGTTCAATAGGCATCGTGAGATAAGTCCAGATTATCATTGACTAAAAAGCCGTCTTTTCTTTTTTGTGGAGGAAAGAAATATAAAAGATCATGGAGGAAAGATGAAACAAGCCGTTGTTGTTTGTGCAAAGCGCAGCCCAATCGGTAACTTTGGCGGTGCTTTCAAGGATGTATCAGCAATAAGCTTAGGCGTAAATACCCTAAAAGCTGTATTAGCCGAAAGTGGAGTTAAACCTGAAATGGTTGATGAAGTAATCCTGGGCAACGTTTGTGGTGCAGGATTAGGTCAGAACGTAGCCCGACAGATTGCCATTCATAGTGGCATTCCGTCTTCAGTACCCGCCTATACGGTAAATAAAGTTTGCGGTTCGGGTATGAAAGCGGTTGCACTGGCAGCCTTGATGGTCTCCAGTGGAGAAGCTGAGATTGTAGTGGCAGGTGGAACAGAAAACATGAGCCAAATCCCCTACATTATGCCTGATACTCGCTGGGGGGCACGTATGGGTAGCAAGCAGATAGTTGACCTTATGATTCGTGACGGTTTGAGTGACATCTTTAATGACTATCACATGGGCATTACAGCCGAAAACCTCGCAGAGAAGCACGAGATAAGCAGAGCAGAGCAAGATGCTTTTGCAGCCCTTAGCCAGAACAAGACAGAAGCAGCACAAAATGCCGGCAGATTTAGCAGCGAGATTGTCCCCGTGCTTATCCCCCAGAAGAAAGGCGATGCTTTGGTAATAGACAAAGACGAGATGCCCCGTGCAGGTGTTACTGCCGACAGCCTTGCCAAGCTACGACCGGCTTTTAAAAATGACGGCACAGTTACTGCCGCTAATTCCAGCGGTATAAACGATGGTGCAGCCATACTGCTTGTGATGNNCTGTTGATCCTTCAATCATGGGTTATGGACCCGTTCCCGCTATCAAAAAAGCTTTAGAGAAAGCCGGCTGGAGCTTAGGTGACGTAGAGCTTGCAGAGCTAAACGAAGCTTTTGCTGCACAGTCATTATCCGTGCTAAAGGGCTTAGAGCTTGAAGGGTTGGGAAAACTGAATCCGGAGATAGTGAATGTAAATGGCGGAGCAATTGCCCTTGGACACCCGATTGGTGCCAGCGGTGCTCGCATTATAGTAAGCTTGTTACACGAAATGAAGCGTCGCAACCTGAAGAAGGGTCTTGCATCCCTTTGTATAGGTGGTGGCATGGGTATAGCCAGTTTGTGGCAAAGATAGGAGAATTATAATGGCAGACAAACTTAAACTCGACAAAAGCATGGCTCTATTTGCAGAAGCCCAAACTCTTGTTCCCGGTGGCGTTGCTGGAATCCGCAGACCATATAACTTTGTTCAGGGTGAATACCCGATATTCTTTGATAACGGCAGGGGTGGCAGAGTAACTGATGTTGACGGTAATGAATATATAGACTACCTTTGTGCATACGGCCCGATCATTTTGGGATACCGCGAAGAAGAAGTGGATAACGCTGTAATCGAGCAAATAAAATCTAAAGGATTTTGTTTCTCCTTAACCCAAGAAAAGCAAAATGAGCTTGTTTACAAGCTGAGAGAGCTTATTCCAAGCTGTGAAATGGCTGCTCTGGTAAAAACGGGGAGCGACGCTACCACAATTGCCATAAGGGTTGCAAGAGCCAATACCGGCAAAACCAAGATTGCCCGCTGTGGTTATCATGGATGGCACGACTGGTGCGTAGAAGTGAAAGGCGGAATACCGCAAAAGCTGTATGAAGACATCATTGAA
>DIMZ01000223.1:3418-3666 GCA_002425825.1 Cloacimonetes bacterium UBA5553
CACATACTAAAAGCCAACAAAGATGACATGGCAGGCATTATCGTTACCCCGGTTGGACATCCGCTGGCTGCCGAAGTGCAAATGCCCAAGCCCGGCTATCTTGAAGGAGTTCGTGCTCTTGCTAATAAGTATAATGCCATACTAATCTTCGATGAGATTCGCAGTGGTTTTAGATGCAGCATTGGTGGTGCCCAAAAGCATTTTGGCGTTACGCCGGATCTATCAACCTTTGGCAAGGCAATGGCAAG
>DIMZ01000223.1:3759-6792 GCA_002425825.1 Cloacimonetes bacterium UBA5553
AGACAAGGTTCTGGATGTTATTGCCGCCAAGGGGCATAAGTTTGCTAATGATGTGCAGCAGGTAGTGGATGATTCCGGATTACCCATCACTTTCAGTGGTGCTCCCTGGATGCCCTTTATTACTTTCGATAAAGATGAAACCGGCTTATATAAAAAGCTCAGAAATGAGTTTTACACTCAATTAATCCGTCGCAAAGTATTCTTGCAGCCTTATCACCATGGCTACATATGTTATCGCCATACCGACGAAGATCTTGCCTATACTGTGCAAGCTATAAAAGACTCATTAAACGATCTGAAGCCTTTACTATAAGGAGCAATTAAGTGGCAAAATACATCTTCGTGATGGGTGGCGTTCTTTCCTCATTGGGAAAGGGCATTGCCACTGCCTCGATAGGCTTGTTACTAAAGTCTATGGGATACAAAGTTGTGCTACAGAAATTCGACCCGTATCTGAATGTTGATCCCGGAACCATGAGTCCCTACCAGCATGGAGAAGTTTTTGTTACCGATGATGGTGCGGAAACTGATTTGGACTTAGGCCATTATGAACGTTATGTTGATGAAGCCTTAAGTAAAAACTCCAGTTGTTCTGCCGGGCAAATCTACGAAAGCGTTATCCAAAATGAACGCAAAGGCGTTTATCTGGGCAAAACAGTGCAGGTTATCCCCCACGTTACTAATGAGATTAAAAGACGAATCCAACGCCTTTCGGAAAGTTACGACATTGTTATTACCGAAATTGGCGGAACAGTTGGTGACATTGAAAGCTTACCATTTGTAGAAGCCATCAGACAGCTTAGGCTTGATCTGGGACAAGATAATACTCTATACATCCTGCTTACATACGTTCCCTACATTAAATCTGCCGGAGAACTAAAAACCAAGCCATCTCAACACAGCGCATACAAACTGCGTGAGATTGGTATTCAGCCCGATATATTATTATGCAGATCGGAAAAGCAGTTTGACGAGGATATCTACGGGAAGATTGCCATGTTTACCAATGTGCCACGCAGCCACGTGATAAATGCAATAGATGTTAAATGTGTTTATGAAGTTCCTTTAACATTCCAAAAAGCCAACCTGCCAAGCATAATATGCAAACACTTCGGATTAGACTGCAAAGACATGAATCTTGATGCTTGGCATCAGTTTCTTGCCAACCGACACGATGCGGATGCAACCGTTACAATAGCAGTATGCGGCAAGTACGTGAAGCATCAGGATGCGTATAAAAGCATAGAAGAATCATTAACCCATGCAGCAGCATCTATAAAAAGAAAGCTTAAGATAAAATGGGTTGATTCAGAGCGCAGCTTCAAAGATGCTGATTTGGAGAGGGAGCTAACCGGAATAGACGGAATACTGATACCGGGTGGTTTTGGTGTTCGCGGGATTGATGGTAAGATTAGCATTGCCGGTTTTGCCCGCACCCATAACATACCCTTCTTTGGTATTTGCCTCGGTATGCAAGTAGCGGTAATCGAGTGTGCTCGCAGCCTGTGTAACCTTAAAGGTGCACATAGTAGCGAGTTTGATGAACGCAGCCAACACCCTGTGATACACCTTATGGAAGACCAATTATATATCGACAGGGTTGGTGGTTCAATGCGTTTGGGAGCATATACTTGCAATCTTGCAACGGACAGCCTTGCTGCCAAGGCGTATAATTCCAGTGTTATCAGCGAAAGGCACCGCCATCGATATGAATTCAATAATGCGTATCGCAAACATCTTGAATCAGCAGGAATTACTTTAAGCGGTTTGTCACTTGATGGCTTGCTGGTAGAAGTGATTGAATTGCCTACTAACAAATTTTATGTAGGTGTTCAGTTCCATCCTGAGTTCAAGAGCCGTCCTAATAAGCCTCATCCTTTGTTCGTGGAGTTTATTTCCGCTTCTGCAGGCTTGTAGTAGCCCATTTATAAAAGGTGAGAGGCTTGGATTACTAAGTACTCTCACCTTAGTCTTATGGCAGTAGCTCATGTTCAACGTATTGCTACGATAGAGCTTATCTGCTACGCATCAGGTATGTAGTATTTATGCTAAATGATTCTCGTGAACGTTCACCAACGAATGTTGATTTGCTTCCACAACTTTTAAGGCAATGAGTTAATTAGTTATTGCCAATTTATGAAAGCAAATTCAACATGCTATTGTGTGTGTTGAGGCATTAGGATTAGCAGAGATTAGCAGGAATTATTGGTGATGATTTGTTTCTTTACTGGCAGTAAAAAAAGGTTTTATATGCAGATACTAAGAATGCTCTTCAAGCCCCTTTTTTTGGCTTTGGTGGGCGTAATAGCTGTGCTATTGGTAGCTTCATGCAAAGCTTCTGATCCAAAAGATAATAACGCACTTGCTCCATCGCCCTCTCCCTCAAATAATGGCTCAGGTTCATTTGTAATCCGCTATCGTCCCCAATGGTATCATCAAGCTCAGTTCGCTGGGGTTTATATGGCATCAAAAAAAGGGTTCTATCGCAATTACGGTCTGGAAGTGGATATACAGCCCGGTGGTCCAAGTTTTCCTGCTTATGAGTCCTTAGAAAGCGGTAAGTCCGACGTTGTTCAGATGTTTTTGCTAACAGCTTTAGCACGAGATGCGTCAAAGAATAATTTGGTAAACCTGGCACAGATAAGCCAGAAATCAGCTCTTATGCTGGTTGGCAAAAGGAATAGAGGTCTTTCATCAATTAGAGATTTGGACAATAAGTCAATTGGATTGTGGCGAACTGACTTTCGAGAATTGTCATTAATCTTCCTGGAGCAACATAAGCTAAACATGAAGGTTGTGGATGTGGACTTAACCATAAACCTCTTTATGAACGATGTTATAGACCTGATGAACGTTATGCGTTATAATGAGTATCATCAGATTTTACAAGCAGGTTTAAATCCTGATGAGCTGTTTATTATTCCCTTTAGTGAAGCGGGGCTAAACATCCTTGAAGATGGGATTTATACTACCAGGGAATTCTATAACAAGCATCCTGAGGAATGTAAGAAGTTTGCTGCCGCTACCATGGAC
>DIMZ01000223.1:6798-6950 GCA_002425825.1 Cloacimonetes bacterium UBA5553
TGGTTGTATGCGATAAACAATCAAGAAGAGACACTGACCACAGTGTTAGACATAATGAAAAGGCACCATATTAAAGCTAATCGTCCTCACCAGGCGTGGATGCTAAAGGAATTTAAAGACATCGTATTGGCTAAACCGGGAGTAATTGGCGT
>DIMZ01000077.1:0-2893 GCA_002425825.1 Cloacimonetes bacterium UBA5553
AGCAGCAAGGAAGCAGCAGGGAGGCTTTTGTAAATTATGGTAAATACAGGATGATATGAGCTTCGCATCGCTGCGCTTGACAGATTATCCAATGGCAAAAACACTGCCATACATAGTTTAACTCAAGAGGATCAAATGGATAGCAGACCTTCATGGCAGCAGTACTTTATGCAAATGGCATATCTTGCCTCCAAGCGGAGCACCTGCACCCGACGCGCTGTTGGTGCGGTTATGGTGCGCGACAATCAGATAATTTCCACCGGATACAATGGCAGCCCAAAGGGGGTTCCGCATTGTGCAGAAGTGGGTTGTCTGCGAGAACAGCTAAATGTTCCTTCCGGTCAAAAACACGAGCTGTGCCGCGGGGTTCATGCCGAACAGAATGCCATTATCCAAGCTGCTATAAATGGCTCTTCCACCCGTGGAGCGCATCTGTATTGCACTCACCAGCCTTGCAGCATTTGCGCACGATTGATAATAAATGCTGAGATAAAGAAGGTGTATATTAGCGAAACCTATCCGGACGAATTGGGAGAACAACTTTTCCGTGAAGCGGGCATTGAGTTGATTCACTTTAATACCCAAAACAACGGTTTAACCAGGATACTGTAATGCCAAAAGCGATGCTAAAGCGTTTCAGCGTGGCAGATTTGGTTATAATAGCCTCCATTGCCGCGTTGGGCATAGCTGTTAAGCCGATAGTTGGGCCAATATCGAAATTCATCTCCACGCCTTTGGGTATACCTGGCGGTTCTCTGGCAGGTGGCTTTTATATGATGTGGCTGGTGCTTGCCATCACCATAGTAAACAAACGCTTTACGGGATCTCTTTTTGGCTTTCTGCAAGCCATTATGGTGCTGATGGTAGGCATGGCAGGCAAGCAGGGGATGTTCTCGCTGATTAGCTACACAGTTCCCGGCATTGTGGCAGATTTGCTGTTTATGCTGCTAAGGCATAGAACAAAGCTGCTTACACATCTGTTGCTAAGTGTGGCTGCAAATCTGGCAGGCGCGCTATCTACTGCCCTGTTTTTCTTCAAGCTCCCGCCATTGATGTTATGCGTTACCATCTCTTTGGGCATTGCCTCCGGGGTTATGGGCGGTTATCTGGCTTATGGAACATATCAAGCCTTATGGCAGGCAAGGATTATAAAATGACGAAATACTTACTTTTAATGGCACTGCTAAACTTAGTGCTGCTAAGCCTTAACGCTTTGCAGATTGTGCGCGCGGACGGTGTGGCGATAAGCTATGATAATGCCGAATTGCATAAATCTGAATTGCACGAGCTAAAAACCAGCCGCGAAAAAGACGGTGTGCTGCGGTTAAGCAACTGGCAGGGAATACGCTTTGACAAATGGCTGAAGGAGCAGGGACTGGGCGAGTATCTAAACATCCGCTTGGAATCTTCCGACCGTTATACCGTAATCCTAAGCCGAGCCGAGTTCGAAAGCATAGAAAGCTGGCTGGTTATGGCACAAGACAACGAGCACTTTGCCGATAATTCGCTTAGAATTATCTTCCCAAGCCTTAGGGAAATGCAGTGGATTAGAGATGTTAGCAGGATTGTGTTGGAGAGCTTTGAACCACTATCCAAGCCGGAGAGATTCATGCTGATGAAGACATTTTTGGATGCTCAAACCTTGCTGAAAGATCCCGCCCCATTCGTAAATGTAAGCGGATGGTACTTTTCGGAGTTTCTGCCAAAGCTCTCCGGTGAAGAATATAAAGCGGTGGTGCTATATAGTCGTGATGGACTGAAGCTAAATCTGGAATACCCCTTTCATCTGGAAACTGCGATATTGGTAAAGAACCCAGACAATACCTACGACCTGAAAAGTCCACAGATACCGGGTGGGATGTGGATTAGAGACATTGTGTATCTGCAATGCAACGAAACCGCATTAATTGAGCTTAGCAGCATCAGCAGCTTGATATCCCTGCACAAGCTGCTAAACTGGGAAAGCAAGCCGGATATGCAGTTTAGCATCTATATGCCCAATGAGGTTATGCAGCTTGGCTTTAGTGAAGCTCTGGCAGAACCCATGATATTTGAAGGAGCCTTGTTCTTCGAACTGAACTGATGCTGTGTATAAATGGGCTATCCATCTCCTATGGCTCTCACACTGTGATTGGCAGTTTGTCGCTGGAGCTGAATAGGGGAAGCATTTGCGTGTTGCAAGGGACTAATGGCAGCGGAAAAAGCAGCCTTCTTTGTGCTATCAGTGGTGTAATACCCGAATATATATCCGCAAGCATATCAGGCAGCATCAGCCTTGATGGAGTGGACTTACGTAGCGTAGCATTAAGGGAGAAATTTCGCTATTTGTGGCATGCGCAGAGCGATGCAGATGCGCAGTTCTTTTTCCCAACCTGTGAGGCAGAATTAGCTTTCGCCCTCGAAAATATGAGTATAGCTTCCAGCGAGATACATGCCAGAATAACCCGTGCCGCTGCTTTCTTTGGCTTGTCAGGCAAGCTGGATGCTTCCCCAAACACACTAAGCTCCGGGCAAAAAAAGCTTTTGCTGTGTGCCATTGGTATGGCTCTTGCCCCCCAATTGTATCTATTGGACGAACCGTCCGGTGGATTATCGGGCAATTCGATTGAGCTGCTACGCTCCTGGCTACTAAGCCTTAAGCAGAACAATGCCATTGTGATTATAGCAGAGCATAATCCCGCTATTATCTCTCTTGCAGATAAAGTGGTGCAGCTTGGGGAGCATTGCCATGCTTGAGCTACGGAATCTAAGCTTTGGCTATCCGAATGCGGCATTGCTGTTCAAAGAGCTAAACTTGCAGCTAAAAGCCGATGAAAATGTGCTGCTAAAGGGCGAAAACGGCAGCGGCAAGACTAGCCTGTTAAAGCTACTAATGGGCATTCTTCCGGCTAAT
>DIMZ01000077.1:2916-6953 GCA_002425825.1 Cloacimonetes bacterium UBA5553
CCAAGTATTTTATCAAGGGCAGTCCACACAAGATAATCTGCTGGGCATAAGCCAGAAGCAGGATTGGCAAATGTGGCAGATAGCAATACCAACTCTGCCAGACTACCCCTTTGGCGAAGACAAACTTATTTCAGAACGCTCCACAGGCGAGCAGAAACAGGATTCACAACGCATCTTGCCCTATATAATGAACAAGTATTGGATATTGGACGAGCCATTTACCTCTTTGGATAGCAAGGCTACCGATGCTTTATTACAACTGCTGTTGGCAAAGATGAAGCATCAGCCGGGCATGCTGATAGTGGCGCATGAACCTGCCGGCTTGGCTAAGTATTTCGAGCGGGTGCTTAGTATATCCAACGGCAAAATAATGGAGCTACAGGGTGCATAATAGCAAGCTTCATCCACTTTGTAACATTGCTGTCTGCATGGCATTTAGTTCTTTGGCGTTTATAGGCTCTCTTCCTTTTAAGCCCATCATGGTGTTTATCTGTGCTTTTATATATAGCTCATTAATTCTACCAGGCCATGTGCTGCGAAGCCTTCGCATACTATGGAAAAGCCTGCCTTTTATCTTTAGCATATCTGTGTTACAGCTTCTATTTCACCGCGAAGGTACTCCTCTTGTCCGACTTACTATCCTTAGCATTAATGCGGGAGGGCTGAACTGGGCAATTATCATGTGTATGCGGCTTGCCACGGTGGTGCTTTGTGCCCACACCATAGCCCAAAACAGCTTCAAAGACTTCCAAGTGGCATTCTCTGCCCTGCACTTGCCAGAGGAGATTAGCTTTATGCTATCTTTCGGTGTGCAGCTTATCCCAAATTTCTCCAAAGCCATAAAGGGATTTATGCAAAGCCTGCGCCTTAGAGGAATAGAGCCCAAAAGCCTCTCCTGGAAAAACAGGATAAAGATTTACCGCATATTGGCTATCTCTTCACTTGCCGGAATTATTAGCAATAGCAGCAAAGCAGCAATTGCACTGGAACTGCGTGGCTTTCGCAGCGAAGGTAAGCGTAGCTTTTTACACAAACAAAAGTTCAGCCCGGCAGATGCGTTTTGCATTACCGGGCTTATCTTATTTATTGCTTATCTAATAGTTATATAGCTGCTATTCACCCAAGCTGAGGTTCTTAAGCTCGGTTAAGCTAATCTCTTTATCGGAGCTACGCAAAAAGCCTATCTTAATTCTATCGCCCACACTGCTGATAGGCAGATAGCTGCTAAGATTGCTGGTGGCAATGTATAGGTGTCCGGGGGTTTCTTTTAAGCTAAAGTAGTAGAAGGTGCGTCCGTCTTTTATGTCGCTACCCAGGCGGGAAATGGTGCCTTCCAATGTTTCTTTCTCTACGCTTCCTTCTGCCAGTGTGCCAATTCTGCTGCCGGCAAGTGCCATCTGGAAGTTATCACGGGCAGACTTTACGCTTNNGCCCACGCCAACCAAAGAGAAGTCTTTCACCGACACAAAACAGAACATCTTTACCAATCCCGCACTGTCTTTCAGCGTCATGAAATACGTTGCTGCGCCATTCATATTAACCAAAATGGGGAAAGTGGCGTTATACTTAAAGTTCTGCACTTTCCCTTCGGCAGAGCGCATGGCGGCATATTCTGTGGCACCTGATACAAGGTATAGATGAGTTTGCTTCGAGCGGGTATCTGTAAGTGTGAAGCCCACTGTGCCCTCATCAGAACCAACGCTGGATAGACCCGTATAGATATAGCTGCGCTTGTCCCGTCCATAGATAATGCTAAAGCCATCGGTTACAGACAGCATGTCGCGCTTTCCGAATACCGTATTCCAAAAACCACGCACATATTTTCCCCACCAGGATAGCTGAGGCATCACAAAGTATGATGGCTGCACCCTATCTACCCAAGCAGGAATATTAGAATCGTCGAAGCCATTAGCAGTTTTAATAAGAGGATAATACTTTATCTCACCCGTGCCGGCATGAATGGTAGCCAAGCCGGTAGCTTCGGAGGCATTAACGCCAATCTTATGCGTGTAAGTGGTAATTGTCCAGTGAGGTTCGCCATTATCGTCCAATTCGAAGGTATCTCCCGCCAAGCCCATTCCGGCAAATCCGTTCTGGTATAAGTGGCGGTATAAATCCTGCTGAAAGTATGAGTTCTTTTGGTACTTTATGTTAATCGGCTTACCGTTTAAGTCGCGAATAAAGGTGATGTCCTGTGGGTTTGTGGCAGACACCTTGATGTAGCCCGGAGTGCCGTTGGAAGTATTGGTTAGCCACTTAAAGAATCCACTGTGCAACAGCGGAACCACCCAGAATAGCTTGCCATCCACCATCTGTATGGTGGGAAAGCCCAATACAACCCTGCTACCCAAGGCAAAGTCTTCGCCCAGCTTTTTCTCTGCCAAAGATGCCGCAAAAGGACGGTCGATAATGGGAAGCTGGTCGGGATTTACCGGCGATACCAGCTCTGTGAAATTTGTGGATTCCACCTTGCCAATTAGATTGCGATACTTTTTGGAATGAAACATCCCCGTAGAAAAGAAAGGAGCAAGAATTAGCCAGGCAATAAGCACTATTATAATTGCCTTTATGGCTTTTTGTAGCTTGCTGATGAACATAAAAGGCACTATGCAGATTACCAGCGGAACAATCCAGCCCACAAACCTGAAAGACAGCACCGGCATTATGAAATACATTATAAAAGCAATTAGCAATATACAGGCGATTATGGCAGGCATAAAACTTAGCTTCGGCATTTTGAAGTTTATCTGAGTAGCTTTGGTGGTCTGCGCACCATTGGGCGGAACGATTGGCGGCACTAACATACGAGCTCCTAAAGTAGAAATTTTACCCACATCCTTGATGCTGATGCAAATCTGTCAAGTAAAGTTTACTCTTGTTGTCCGCCGGAGTGTGGAAAAGAAGGCACATAATGCCAGTTACTGGCGATGAGGTTACCTTGAACAAATATAGTAATAGAGATGGATGGATTACTCAACCAACCTGCGGCAATGATCTCAACAAGCCCAACAATCCAGCCCAACAAGCCCAACAAACCACGCTAATCCAACGCAAATCCAACGCATCCAACGCATCCAACGCAAATCAAACTAATAAACTAATAAATCCTTAACATCCCTCTATCTCTCAAGGAAGCAATGTATGATAATACTGCCACACTCCTGCCACGATCACGCCGCGTTGTGGCAGATTCGCGGCGTGGTCTCGGTAAATAGGTGTTACAATGCTTACTTGTAAGAGAGAGGGATGATAGGGAGGCAAGGGGGATATTCCTATGATCTTCCTATGATGCTTCCTAACGGATGCTTGTGCTAATTATCGATCTGTAACATCAAGCCATACTTTGCCAAATGGCATGATGCAAACCAACTTGTTATACCTTGTGAAAAAACGGAGGGATTCGAAACATAGCAAATATATCTTGACGCATTATAACAGAATAAGAACTATGCAGTTTACGCAATATGATGCGTTAAAGCTTGATCATAAATGTTCCATCCACCCATGTGGAGTATTAGCATTTGGGTAAAGAATGAGTGACTATTGCATCATAGCTTGTTCGCTAAATATAAACAGGAGAGCTTATGAAGCATTTCGGTGCCGCGGTTATTTGCTTGATGTTATTATCATGTCTTTGTGGTGAACAATCTGGAAAAGTAAAAGCTGGCGCAATTCTGGGATTTATCAATGGAGCTGGCATTGGACTGAAAGTGCTTAGTAATACCAAGTAATAGGGGGAACACAATGAAGATAACACATATCCTGATTGCGATATTATTTATTCAGTCACTGATGGTAACATCATATGCTACAGTTAGACTAACTCAAGAATGCCAAGTTGTTCAGGGCACTCCCTCTGATATTGGTGCATATCCTGCTACTAGCCATACCCGTGAAGATTATACAATGCCAACAGGTGGAACCCCGAAATGGATGAGCTTCCCGGTATTGAATAGGATAACTCAAGGCTACGATATTACAGGTAATTTTTTTGCTCCGATATCGGATTTAGATGTTCTTGATCAAGTGATTTGGAA
>DIMZ01000184.1 GCA_002425825.1 Cloacimonetes bacterium UBA5553
ATGGGCAGAATTATGTAGTCATAACACGGCACAATAAGCTTTGTGTCATATTCGGCAGCACGCTTTGCCACCAGCCCAAGGATACCCATTGAGGCGATGGTTGCCACGTCTGCCAATCCACCAATACCCATGCAATACAGCATCGGACGTCCCATTTCCGTGGCACGGCCAATGGCGTTGTCTATTTCCTGGATACCGGCAATGGGGCGGATGTATAGGTCTTTTCCGCGTTTGGCAAGATTTACAAATACCATCACCATCGAACCAAACAGCAGAGTTGCAAACAGGGTAATGTACTTATTACGGTCGAACCACNNCCACTCGGATACGGGCTTCATATAAAGGATGTCGTCGCCATCTTTCAGCATATCTGCTTCAAGGAACAAGCCTTTGCCGTCGGTTTTCACCACCTGATAGCTGAAATAGCGGCTGTAATCCTCACGGACACGTGCTACATAACGCATTCTGCGGCGTTGACTCTTGATGGAATTTGCATGCAAGAGCTGTTCATTTTTGCTATAAGCAGCCAGTTGCTTATTTGTTCTTTCCAGTTGGTTGTCTATCTGAGCTATCATAGCAGGGTCGGTAAGCCCAGCTTTTTGGGCATTAAGCTCGTCCACTTTCTTTTGCAGCTCTTCCACCTTATCTTTTGCCATTTGTACGGCAACATCGGGGAAGAGGCTGGTATCGATGCGTTGTTGATTATCTCTGTCGAAAACAAGATCAACGTCAGCCGAAATTAATGCAAGCGGAGTCTTTATATCCCCTGCTTTCAGTTTTCTGGCTTTACGTTCCATTCCTGTAGCACCCTGAATAACGGTGATAAGTGAATCACCTTTTGCAAAGCTGAAGCCATAAACCGGTTTTTGCAGTGTGCTGGGGTAAGGAACAGTTACATCGAGGCTATTATCGAATGATGTATTTCTCTTTACGAGGCTAAGATTCGGTGAGGATACAGACTTGCGATATACCACATTGCTTATGTCTGCCACGTTTACCCCATTGCGATACAGGGCTTTGGCAGGCATAATGGCAAGCATGGCGGGATCGAACATCAGGTCTTGTTCCAGCACATAATCTTTAGGTATGGCTGGCTTGCCGTCCATAGTTATTTTTACGCGGAATCCCTTTTTGTAATCATAACCTTCAGGGAGCTTCAATATCAGCTTGTTATCCTGATAGTATTCTTTAATTTTGGCAAAAGGAGTGCTTTCGCCTTGCTTAAAGAACTCAAAGTAAAGGTTCTTAACCTTCTGAGTATCGGTAATGTTTAGCTGATAGTTCACTCTAACGCGTTTGAACTTATTATCCAAGGCGGTGGTTTTTACCACAAAGCAGATGGGATGATCCCATATAACAGATAAACGGTCACCTTTATCATTAGGCTTATCTTCAATTCTAAACTCCGGTGTGGGAGGCAAATCGGTGCTATTCTTAAGCCGTGGGGTGGATAGCGGAGAGAAGCTGCTGAAGCCATCGTAGTCCATTAGCTCTATGCTGTATCTGGCTGTTGAGAATCCTGCCATGGCTTCGGCTGAGGCTAAGGGTAGCGAGGTGTAGTTCTTTAGCGATCCGCTGCCAACTCCTCCCTGGGCAATTATATTTGTTCTGCCCATTAGTGCTTCGGGAGTTTGTATCATGCGTGCCCAAATGCTGTCGCTAATTGCCGGTACCTGATGGATGCGGTATTGGGCTAAGTCATCTTTATAAAGCGGATATTCCCACTCAAACTGCATGCTGTTTTTGTCTTGCAACACTACGCTATGCAATGCGGGAGAGGGATCGGGAGGATTGGGAACAGGGGTTCCGGCGGTTATGGGAGCAGGCTTTTGATAGCGATAGCGTTCGTTTACTGCCACCACGGTATAATAATACTTCTCACCGGGCTTCAGGAAACACATCACCGTCTGCACATTGTCTTTCAATCCCGCAAAAGTGTCTCCGGTTTTAGGGGCTTCACCATCGGCACTTTCAGGAGCATCGGTAGTGAACTTCTTGCTGGAATAGTAGAACTTGTTTTTGTCCACCAAAGACAGCAGCGAGAATTTGTCTGCCATATTGGCAAGGAAGGGGATGTCCCGGGGTAACTTGCGGTATAGTGGGCTGTCTGGTCCCTGCTGTTTTTCTTTTTTAGCTTTGCGGGGAGCCGTAATATCTATAAACTCACTGCCGGAATTATCGTAGTAATACATCTTCTCTGAGGCAACACCGATTTTTACGTTAACCGGAATTGCGTCTAAGAAGAAAAGCTGATCGGGCGATACACCACGATAAATGCGATATTCAATAATTCTCTTGGAACGGTCAAGGGGTTTCCAGGATAAAACAAGGCCCCTTCCATCATCTGAAAGCACATCATCTACCTGAAAGTTTTCCACAACATACTGATCGCTATCACTCTTTCTTTGGGCAATAATTACCGTGCCGAGCACCATAAATGCCAAAAGAAGCAGCAGGATCAAACGACGTCTGTCCAACCTCATACGCTATAACTCCTATTCTATGAATATATTCGTTGCTATTATAGTATCTGTCCAAAGGCTTCAATAGTGCCAATTGTGTCAATCTCTTTTTTGTGATTTTAGTTACAGCCAATTATCTAGATAAGCGCGACCTGTTGACCTCGACAACCACAATCACATATTCAGGTTTTGCAGTTATGCACAATTGTAACAATTGTTCTGTATAGATAGGAGACTGGCTCTGCCTGCTTTTCTGCTACTACAATGCTATCACAAATCCAAAACCACCTTGGCAAAAGCAGTTGAAGTATCTACCATGAAGTGCCCCAATATCTCGTCTTTGGTGAACTTGACGTCTTGAATCTGGGCGGTATTAAACCCACAGTAAAAGAAGCAGTTCTTGGCAAACTCGTAGCGTAAATTTGAGTATAGATTCAGATTACTATATATACCGCTCTCTTCATAGGTGCTAAGGCTGCTTCCAAAGGCAAGGCTTAGATGCCTGGTAGGAGTATATCTGACCTTGCAGTTCAAAATTACATACTTATCGTCTAGTCGGCTTCCAAGTGGCAGCAATCCGCCATAGTTTCCTATCATCCCCTTCGGATAGCTGTAGTTCTTCAGGCTACATGATACATCAAAGCCCAATACCTGTGAAATTGTTCCCCACACACTTGCGTAATAGTAGTGAGCACTGTGTACTGAAAGTAAACTATACACAAGTTCCTCTGTGTAATTGTACTTCATGTTAAGATTTAGCATTTCCCAGCGCGATAGGTTTGCGCTTATCTCAGCAGAGTAAACATCATGGTCTTTACTTATGATGTCCAATTCTCTCCCCTTGGTAACGCTGGCTTTAAAGCCCAAATTTGTCCGCAGATTTATGTAGTAGTCTGCACTGATTGCATCTTCCGTGTTTTCTTCAGCGTACCTTTTCCAATACTGCCAGTCTAAACCAAAGCCGTGGTTTGCTATATAGTTAAGGCTCTCTTTGCGGTCCCAGGCTAAACTGGCGGCAAGCTTATGAAAATACCGGCTGTTCAGATAACCCGCGTCTGCATACATATCGCGGCTAACATGTGAACCCAATAACTCGAAGCTCCACTCTTCTGGCGCATAGGTTAGTGACAAGGAGTTCATTGATCCTTTAAGCTGTTCGTTATCTCTGCTGCGGTCATCTTCCTTTATGCTAAAAGCATTATAGCTCGCTATCCGTAATTCACTACTTGGATTCCAGCTATAGTTACCGCTATACACATGGTTATAATAATCCCCGTTCATTCTGCTAATAACGGCATTGGCGAAATTGAACTTACGGGTTTTGGGCATTAGCGACAGAACCTGATAATAGTCATCCCGGTTCATGGTTACACCAGACTTCATTATTTCCTTATCTTTGGCAGCCAATATACCCCAGTTCATAGAATTGCTATGTCCTGTAGCTTTAAATGCCACGCTTGGCTTAATTATTCTGCGGCTACTAAAAAACTCTCCCCCAACTCCAAATACATCCATGTCTTCCGTAAAAAAGAAACGATTCTCTATGTAATAGCGAGGATACTTACTATTATATATATCAGCAGCCTCATCTGGAGGCACATCACTAAAATCAGGATTTACACTCAGCTTCATTCGGGTCTTCTGAGCTGGGCTAACAACTACATCCAATCCTAAGTTATCGGGGTCGAAGCTACTGGATTTCTGCAGCAAATCGTAACTGCGAACCAGATAAGGCCGGAAGTTTAGATTTATGTCCCGCTTTATCGGGTGGTCTAAGCGTATGTCGTATGCTTGAGTAAAGTAGTCGTTTTTTAGCTTGGGAGTAAGCGGAGGAATGCTGTAGTCTTCGGAAGTCTTTTCATAATGACGGGTTACAATAATCTTCCAGAGGTAAGGTGGCTTTGAGCTGAAGCGCAGTTCACCCAGTGGGATTCTACCCGTCACTCTCCAGACAGTTCCAATTATCGTGGAATCATAGCTGTAGTTCGTGTTAAAGCCGATATCTGCTCTGCCAGTTTCCCTAACTGCATCAAAAAGATTACCCGTAGCATAGAAATTGTACAGGTAAGAAAAGTATGCATCGGGTAAGGTTATCAATTGTATGCGCAAAAAATCTGCCTTTACACTTGTGTCTCTGGTAGAGACAGGCCCTGCCACGAAACTTGTATCTGCATGGCTTTCTATAATGAAATTCAGGTTCTTCGAATCTTGCCAAAGCCATGTCTTGGTTGGGTATGTTTCATGGACATAGTCTTCTGGACTTACTCGTTGCAGTCCGCTTATAACATTCGTTTCTGTCTGCATAGGCAATTCGCTATAAGGAACAATTAGCCCATAAAATCCCAAAGTAATAGTCACCAATAATACTACCAGTAATCCTCNNNCCACGCCTCATTTGAACCTCCAGATTAATGTGTTGAAGCTATAAATAGATACTGTAAACCTTTATCTGGGGGGGGTAACATGTCAAGCAATAATTGTTTTTGCAGGGCAGGCTACCACTCTTGGAGATGGAAACTCAATAACGTGCTAAATCTGGTGCCGATACGGCATGTCCCAGTATTTTTCTTGATTACCTTACTTAAATGCTGGATGGACTATAGACTCAGCGTTATGAGTATGACGTGTCTAT
>DIMZ01000142.1:0-3653 GCA_002425825.1 Cloacimonetes bacterium UBA5553
TTATGTGTATTCAGGTTAGTTCTCCATGATTTCGCTTGACAGCAGAAAGTAACTATATTTGTCTGCAACAAAATGGAATTGGTGGTATAGAAGCACAATGGTATCGATAATCATAGACTATAAACTCTCACGCTATCATAAAGAAATGAAATACGTTCTGAGCTTTATGTTCAGGACTTTGGGCTATGGCTTCCGCTTTGTAAACAGCTTAGATGAGCTAAAGCCAAATGAAATCTTTCTGATATACGGCCTGATGGAGCCTACCCCTGAGGAGCTAAAGAGTTTAGCCAGGCATTACATCACTTTTTTTATACCTTGTGATGCCGATTTATACGATCCCAAGGCCTACTCTGCCGATCGCATCCGCCGCAGCCTGCGTGAAATTAAGCTTATTAGCACCACTCCCGTAGTTTCTGCACGCAAGTTTGACTATCCCGCCGAGAATTATAGCGAAACTGATATCCATGCCGCTAAGGTAAATTTTGACCTGATTGGAAACATCTTTTTACACTTGGCTAATCATGAAGAAAATACCGATGCACAGGCTATGGACAAGGGATTTTACCCCGATAACGCCAGTGCTTTTTACAATTATTGTGAAACGCCGATTGTGGACAACCTGTTGTGGCTGATGGACTGCCTTATAAAAGAGCATTGCCGTGCCAAAAAGGTAATAATAGCCCAAAAAATGCTGTGGCCAAATGCTCAACAGGCAGCCGTGCTGTTGTCACATAGCATAGATGATTTGCAAAAGTGGGATTTATCGTCCATCATCCTGTCTGTGGCAGACGATCTGTCGATGTTCNNTCTCCCTTAAATGGAAACAATTGGCACACACCATCGCCGGAAAGCTTAAATATCTATTTACTAATTTCGAGCTATATTGGAACTTCGAAGAATTTAGAAAGATGGAGCGTGATTCCGGCTGCCGCAGCACCTATTATCTCGCCACCGAGCCTTGTGAAGAAATTGATTATAGCCTGGATGATCCGGATTTGAACGAAGAGATAAAAGAAATCTTGCGCGAGGGACACGATATTGCCCTTTTGGCTACTAACGATAAAAGCAACCGGGATGACCTTTTAACCCGGAAGCAAATCCTGCTGCATCTGGTAAGCAAAGACCAATTGGGCATCAGGCAATATGGGCTGCGCTCCAATGCCAGCACGCGTGATCTGCACAACAAGGTTTCGGCTCTATACAGCCAAAGCACAGCCTTCCAGAGCGTTCCCGGATTCAAAAACGGCATATCACTGCCTTGGCATCCCTTTGTGGCTGGCAGCAAATCTGAGGTTTTGGAGCTCCCCACGCTATATCGCGATACTCATCTTAAGCTAAACAAGCACAAGATAGTTCAGCTCGAGGATGCCAAAAACCAGGTTAAAAAACTATATAACCTCTGCACCAAATATCATGGCATCTTCAGCGTGGATTTCAGTATTGCCAGCTATAGCGATATTCATTATTGTAACAAGCTTTATGCCTATATCCTTGCCTTGGTTAAGAGCGGTAATAACTACCTTGCCACAGCAGCCGAGATAGCCACTTGGTGGGAAAAAAGGAACCGCATAACCGTAGAAGAAAGCGGCAACGAGATTGGGCTGTTCTTTTCTGAAGACGTTGACAGCTTCGTATTAAGCGTAATCACCGATCAGAAGATACAAGAGATTGATGGCGTGGACGCCAGATATGAAGGCAACACCATTCGCTTTACTAATGTGAAAGAGGGAACTGCAGCGGTTATCCGCTATTCTCAACCTACATGAAGAAACTCCTCCACATTCAGCTTCTCCCCATCTTAACTGGGGTTCAACGCTTCAGCCTGCACCTCCTGAATGGCTTAGACAAAGCAGAATACGATATCTACATAGCATCCAAACCGGGTGGCGAGTTGAAACATGAAGCAGAAAAGCGTGGCTTTACCTTTATCCCCCTCCCCACCTTTCGCCATGCAATCTCCCCCATGGATGCATTAAGTCTCTTACACCTTGTCCTTATTATGGTCAGGCACAGGTTTGACATTGTGCATACGCATAGCTCCAAACCCGGGCTATTGGGACGTTTTGCCGCATGGTTATGCAGGGTTCCCTTAGTAGTGCATACCATTCATGGCACTGCCTTTCAAGAGCATCAGCCTCAGATTGTGCAAAAGCTGTATATGCTGCTGGAGTTACTGGCGGGAAGATGGTGCCACAAGCTTGCTTTTGTGAACAACAGTGACAGGCTGAAATACCTTTCATTTAAGCTAATACCGCCATATAAAGCAGTAAGTATCTATAACGCTATTCCATGTGAGCAAAGCACTGCTCTAAATGCAATTGCAGATAAGCGCACTATGCCGCAGCACGATATCGTGATTGGCTCAACTATTAGATTCACTACACAAAAGAATGCCATTAGTTTAATCACTGCTGCATGCAAGGCCTGTGCTCTGCATCCTCATCTGAAGTTCATAATAGTGGGCGATGGAGAGCATTATGAGCTATGCAAGTCCATTGTACACAGCTACAAGGCAACAGAGCGTGTTATTCTACCTGGTTGGGATAGTGAAGTGCTGCCGTGGCTGAAGCTATTTAACGCCTTTGTATTATATTCGCGCTGGGAAGCTCAGCCTTTTAGCATAATTGAAGCCATGCACAGCGGACTTCCCGTGGTCGGCTCTGCTATTCCCTCGATAGAAGAATTGGTGAATGATGAATGCGGTTACCTGGTTGCCCTGGACAATGATGAAGCACTGGTGCAGGCTTTCTGTTTTGTCGCGTCTAACTTCTCCGATGCATTTGGCAAGGGGCTGTCGGGAAGGAAACGCATAGCCAGACTGTGTAGCTATGAAGCAATGCTTGATGCATACAAAGCCATTTATGAAGGTAGATAAGTGCTTAGTAATTATCTAGTTATTGCCATGCTGTTTGCTATCGTGCACTTGGCAAGTCATTTACTTATGCCGCTTAATATCCGCTTTTCCATACGATTCAATATCGTGGCACACCCCAACGAAAGGCGCATCAACAAAACCGCCATCCCTGAAGCAGGGGGCTTGTGTTTTGCCATTCCCATTATTCTCGCACAAGCTGTTTATGGATTACTAACCGGATATAGCGAAGTATCTAATATGCTGCTGCAGTTAAGCGGAGCCGGGCTGGTGGCAATTGGCTTGGGGATGTGGGATGATAAGTATGAAAGCAAGGCTTATCACAAGCTTTTGGGGCAGATATTCCTCGGCGTGTTAATGTACGTTATTGGCTATAGAGTGCTGTTTTTAACCAACCCCTTGGGCGAGCACTTTGTATTGGGTTGGATGTCCCTTCCTGTTACCATCCTATGGTATGTGGTGATACTTAACGCCATAAACCTTATTGACGGGCTTGATGGATTGGCAAGCGGGATAAGCATAATAGTAAGTCTGNNTGTTCTTCTGGTAGTGGGCATAAAAGAGGCAAACAACCTGGTGGTAATCATCTGCTCGCTGTTGATAGCCGGTAATAGTGCGTTTTTGATATATAACTTCTTTCCCGCCAAGATATTCTTGGGCGATACAGGCGCGATGTTTATCGGCTTGAATATTGCCGCTATATCCACTGCTGGTTCATCACAGTTCAAGGGCATCACCTCCATGACCCTGATGATACCTTTAACCGTGATGGCTGTGCCAT
>DIMZ01000142.1:3687-4957 GCA_002425825.1 Cloacimonetes bacterium UBA5553
AGGCTGTGTTGCGTAGAATTCGCTATGGAAAGCTATTCACCGCGGATAAGGGGCATATACATCATACCATGTTGGCTTTTGGGTTTTCCCAGAAGGCAATATCGATTATCGTATATATCGTAACACTACTATTCGGTTTAATCGCCATCGGCTTTTCCTTTTCTTCCAAAAAGCTGGTCTTTTCCCTGTTATTGGGATTGTTGGCAATGATGGTAGTAATAGCCTATTGGCTTATGCGGCAGGAGCAAAAGAAATGAAGTACTTTATATTAGTATGTTCTCTGTTGCTTGCATCCTTATTGGCTGCAGCAAACTGGCAGACTTATAACAACTTAGATCACGTTTACGATGTGATGCAGATTGGCAACGATATATATTTCTCCTCGTGGGGAGGAGTTGTTAAGCTAATGCCTAACAAACAAAACCCAGGCAGCATAGTAGATTATTATGAGGATAAGCTGTATAATACAGGCACGGGGCTGGGCTCAAATGATATCCGCAGTATGGCAAATGTTAGCTTTTCTACCAGCTTATGGCTTGGTTCTTCGGATGCAGGGGGGTTTATTGTCAATCCTGCCGGTATCCAGAATCTCTCTGGCAATCTCGGGCTTCCCTCGGTAAAAGTAAGTAAACTTATCCAGAATGAATCATCCGTCTTTGTTGCCACATCTTCCGGCTTGGCAGTTTTCCACTATCTGGAGGGTGTAAACTTCCCGTTGATGTTGCATCAGTTCAATTCCCAGAACACCAGTGGCGGATTGCTGGGTAATTCCATAGATGATATGGTGCTCACCGATAATGGCATGCTGTTTGTTGCAAGCGACGGAGGGGTTAGCTACATCCCGATTGCCTCCATGAGCGATGACAGTCAGTGGCGAAGTCTGCATGGACCGGGTAGTCCCATTCCATCTGGAGCAAGCTGCAAGATTGCTGTAAATTCAGCTTACATTGCAGTTGCCCATGGCAGCAATGTATATGTGCATTCCTCCAACCTTAGTTCGGGAACCTGGATTACTTATTCGGCTGCGAATGGACTAAGTGGCGATGTAGTTTCATCCCTTGCTTTCGATGCAGATAACAAGCTATATATCTCTTATGGCGCATGGGACGAAGATGTGCTATACTACTCCCGAAACAGCGACACCTTGTTAACCACCATCACCGCCAGTGGCAGCGTAGCAGCTTGGAACATTAACGAAGCAGGATTGGGCTATAGCACAATTGGCAAGATTAGCAACATCCAGAACAAAATATACCTTTGCAGTTGGGGC
>DIMZ01000142.1:4994-5806 GCA_002425825.1 Cloacimonetes bacterium UBA5553
GGCAACACTTTTGTTAATTATGCTCCTTCTGGCATTGGCTTTCCAAAGATAGGCCAGATTGTTATCGATAAAGAGCATGCAATATGGTTTAGCAGCGGTTACTATAGTAGCAGGCGTGCCAGAAAAGGAACAATGGGAGTAAGCAAACTCTACAATAACACCTGGAAAACCTATAATATCTCAAATAGCCCCATCCACTCAGACAATATAGTGTGCACAGGAATTGACAGCCGAAACCGCAAATGGTTCGGGACATGGGATAACTACCTTAGCCCCACAGGATGGGATGTAGGGATAACGATACACGATGAAAACGATGGATCATGGAAGCAGCTTACCCGTAGCAACGGGTTACGTATCTGGAACAAGGAAACCAACACTTGGGGAGCGTATAACAATAACCCCATAAATAAGCTTACAACCTCCACAATTGCCGGCATCTTTCCTGCTGCCGACAACATGATGATGGTGATGTGTTATGACGGTGGAGTGGATTTCATAAATGAAAACCTGGAGATTGTTCACCGGATTACATTGCCCTTCAGCCCAAATCAAAAAGTACTGAATGGCTTCTACACAGGCAACAAGTACTTCTTTGGTACATATAGCAATACCGGTATGATGATCTGGAATCACAATTCACTGCCCCAGGATGGCGGTATTCACTGGCTTCGACCAGAGCCACCGGAGTTGAATGACTGCATCTTATACGGAGTGGTAACCATTGAAGCCCCATACGGTGGAGGAACTCAGCACTGGATTGCCGCCAGTTCTGGCCTGTTTATGTGGAATGGCAACAGATGGTATAAATT
>DIMZ01000142.1:5840-7117 GCA_002425825.1 Cloacimonetes bacterium UBA5553
CTTTGTTTTTAACAGCACAAGCAGAACCTGGCAAAATAACATACTATACTACGAAGATGAAGAGCGCTTATTTGGCTCGGTACGAACTACTCCCACGTCCATATTATTAGACCCATTCAATCGTATTTGGATTGGAAGCTTAGAAAATGGACTTAGCATGTTTAATCCCGAAACTGAGAGGTTTTCTAACTTCTTTAAGCCGAATGTACCACTTTTAACAAACTATGTAACCGCTTTGGGTTATGACCCCATTCAGGGCAACCTGATGATAGGCACACCAGATGGCTTGAACACCCTCAGGATTGGTAGAACCATTAAGCCATCAGCCGAACTGAACAACATTGCAGCCTTCCCCAATCCATTCAGACCCGCAACCCACAATTCAGTACAGATAGTAAACCTGCCAGAGGACAGCATGCCGCAAGGTAAGGGCACTTGCAGTATCTATGATGCCTCCGGAATGCTGGTTGTAAAACTGGAGGAGAATCGCTTCTCCCGCTTCGAATGGAACGGAAAGAGTGCTTCGGGCAAGGAAGCATCCAGTGGGATATATTTCTTCGTGGTTGCAGATGAGCAGGGGAACATTAAGCGAGGAAAACTTGCTCTTATCCGTTAAGAAAGAGCTAAAGTATATAAGCCTTAACACCTAATTCCTGCAAGTCGATATCGTATATTACCACCTTGAAGCAATCTGCCTGAGGGTATGAATCGCATTCTGCCATCACCTGTAAATTCCAGGGCATTATCTCGAGCCTAAGTTTACCATGGTTTTCTGCAACTACACAAGCGTCAAGAGGTTCATTGAGCCAATCTTGCTGCAGGAACTTCAGGAACCAGTAGCGTTGACTACGCTGAGACACATCTCTTATTTGTATTAGCTTCCGCTCAATCTGCTCAATGTGCTGAACTAAATTCTCCCTGGAAAAAGGAGGCTGCACTCCGCCAAGCAGCGCCATCATCTGATATTGATTTATGAGATCAGCAATCCTGCGGATAGGTGAAGTAGCATGCAAGTAAGCAGCAGTACCAATACCCGGATGGAATCCTGCACTGGTGGCAAGATAAGCCTGACTGGCTGGGTTTTCTGCACCCGGTGATGCAAACTGCGAGATATTACGAAATAGCATGGGGCAGTTTTTGCGAACAGCAAAGGCAGCATAGTGGCTATTGTAGGCTATCATTAGTTCTTCCACCATCTGCCGGGCCGGGCTGTAGTTATCCACACACTTTAGTCGCAGCTTGCCCTGTACTTCCTTAAAATAGTAATAGTAACGCTG
>DIMZ01000142.1:7157-10914 GCA_002425825.1 Cloacimonetes bacterium UBA5553
TTATCCACTTCCCGATAACTTAAGTTACGCTCTATTACAATAGTTTCAGCTACAAACTTGCTTCCCACAATATTCAGTCCGGCATCCAAGCATAAATACAGTGACAGCACCGGCTTTGGACTGCCATTTACCAAACTAAGTTCGTTTTCTGAGAGCTCAAGAGGAAACAGCGGTATAACGGCATTTGGGGCATACAACGATGATACTCGTTTATAAGCTTGTTCAAATAGCTTTCCATCACCCTTCACACGGGCCGCAACACAGCTTACATGAATGCCCAATTGCCAGGAGTCCCCAGTGGCAACAAGGCTAATGGCATCATCATAATCCCTGGTATCTTCATCATCTATACTAAAGGCGGTCACCGAAGTAACTGGAAAAAAAGCCGAACACAGGGACTCATCCAATAGCAATGGCGAAAAAGCATCGGGCAATCCGGAGCCGGCAATAATGGGATCCAAACACGAGCGCAGTTCCCCGCTGGCTATGCGCAGTTTTGTTATAGCTTCCTCGCTCCCAAGATCGGGATAAATGCTGCGTAGTAACTTCTGGATGTCTTTATGCTTTTTATCGCTTAGCACTTCGGGCAGTTCATTATATAGCATATCCAGCACTACGGCTTCGGGCATAATGCCCTGGGCAATCTCCGCAATGTGGGTAAGGTATTCTCTTCTATGTTCCTCAGCCAGGCTATTGGCGTTATATTCCTCAATCTCGGAGGCTTTTTTTAGCCTGAACATATCTTTCTTATGGCCAAAGAACTCTGGGTGGTCTTTTAGATAAACATAAAGGGCAAACAGCTCGGGATCGGTATTTACACCTAGCTTTTCTGCTATTGCAGCCAGGCTCTGGGGGCTTTCCATCAAGAAGCTATAATCCTGCCTTGCCACTTCCGCCAAAGCTGTTTCCATGGCAGTTCTGAAGCTGGTGATGCTACTTATATGGTCAGCATCGGGATACTTGCTTGTGCCGGTAACCACGAAGCGAGCGGCTGTGTATGGAATGCATTCACCTGTTTCGGTATGCACCGTATATCGCCCTCCTTCTTCGGCAAGCACTTTTCCCAAGCAGAGTTTGCCTGCGTTATAAAAGGCCACGATGGTTGCTATTTCCGGCTTCATGATATACTTGTCTCCACTAAATGACTTGGCGCCCCAGAGATGACTTGAACATCCGACCAACGGTTTAGGAAACCGGTGCTCTATCCACTGAGCTACTGGGGCGCACATTGAGATTACCAGTCCCATAAACCTATGCTTTTTGTCAAGTTTACATTGACAAACAAGGGCTTTATATAATCTTGAACAGAACACAGTGCTTGGCGATTGCTTTTACTAAGCACTTACATAAGCAACAGATAATTAAGAGGTTAACCATGAGAATAGCAATAGTTGGAGCTACCGGCGAAGTAGGCAGAATGATGCTTACCTGCCTGGAAGAAAATAACGTTCAGATATCAGACTTAGATTTATACGCCTCCAAGCGTAGCCAGGGCAGTACGCTTTACTATATAGACAATCCCGTAAAGGTTCAAACCCTTACCGAAGCTTCACTTTTGAAGCATTACGACTACGTTTTCTTTTCTGCCGGTGCAGGCATTGCCAAAACCTTTGCACCAATAGCTGCCGAAGCCAGCGAACTGGTTATCGACAATTCCTCAGGATTTCGTCAGGAACAGCATATTCCCTTGGTGGTTCCTGCCGTTAATGGCGACTTATTAGCAGGATATAACGGCATAGTAGCCAATCCCAATTGTTCAACCATTCAGATTGTGCTTCCTCTAGCAGTATTAGACAAGCTTTTTGGGCTGAAGCAACTGGTGGTTTCCACCTATCAATCTGTTTCGGGAAGCGGACATCAGGGCATTGTAGCTCTGCAAAATCAGCGTAAGGGCTCGGTGGACAAAGGCATTTATCCGCACATAATCGACCTGAATGTTATCCCGCAAATTGGTGGTTTTCTGGACAGCGGTTACTCGCAAGAAGAGGAAAAGATGCACTTTGAATCCCGAAAAATACTGCGCTTGCCCGAGCTAAAAGTTAGCGTTACCACAGTGCGTGTGCCGGTTATTTATGGCCACTCGGCATCTGTGTATGCAGAATTTGAACGCGAGGTAGATATGCACCAGGCGGAACATGCCTTACAACAAGCCTCTACCATTGTGTATTATCCGAATTCTTACATCACCCCCTTAGACCTTGGTAATTCTAACGACTCACACACCTGCAGGCTAAGGCTTGGTTGTGACAGTAAATCCCTTAGCTTCTGGAATGTTGGTAATAACGTTCGTCTCGGTGCAGCCGCCAACGCCGTAGAAATATTTAAGATGCACCGCCAGCTTAAGGCAGAATAATGAAGCTGACCGCATTTCGCCACGCTCTGCATCAGATACCAGAGATTGCCTTTAGTGAGCATAAAACCAAGAACCTTATTCTTAGCTACATAAATGCTCTTCCGGACTTTGATGATGGCGCATGGAAGCTGCACGAATTCAAAAACAGTCCCGGCGTACTGCTCGCTTACAGCAGAGGTAAGGGAAGTTATAAGCTCTTCCGTGCGGACATGGATGCCCTGCCAATTGTGGAGCACAGCGGATGTGAATACAGCTCCGTGCATACCGGCATGATGCATGCCTGCGGTCACGACGTGCACATGGCAATCCTGATGGGACTTATCTACCGTATTGCCAGAGACAAAACACCTGCCAATCTGCTGTTCTTGTTCCAGCCTGCCGAGGAAGGCAAGGGGGGCGCACAGTCCATCCTGGAAGAAGGACTTATTCAAAAGTACGACGTGGAATGCGCTATTGCCCTGCATGTAGCAAGCGGCATGAAACCAGGCACAATCTCCAGCAAAGCAGGCATATTCTTTGGCATACCGCAGGAGTTTAATGTGCGTTTTAAAGGTAAACAAGCCCATGTTGCCTATCCAGAGCAAGGAATAAATGCCCTCGAAGCAGCTTTGGACTTCTTTGCCAATATGCGAAAGGAAATAGCCGAAATTGCCAAAAACGACCGGGTTATCTATCACGTGGGTAAAATGAGCGCGGGCGATATCCGCAACATCATCCCCGCTGAGTGCATACTGGAAGGAACGCACCGCAGCCTGAAGCGCGAAATTCGCGACCAAATGAATAGCCTCACCATAGATTTAGCTAATATGAGTGCCGAAAAGATTGGGGCAAAAGCAGAAGTAGAGCTCCTTTGCAGCTATGATGCCGTGGTGAACAACGCTGATTTGGTAAGTAAACTTCAGCATGCCGCACAAGACCTCAAACTGGAATATCAGGAAGCAGAAACGGCAATGACAGGCGAAGACTTCGGCTTTTTTACCACAATGTACCCGGGATTGCTGTTCTGGTTGGGCAGCGGGTGTGATGAACCCCTGCACTCAGACAAGTTCTTGCCCAAGGACGAATGCATGGATGCGGGAGTGGAATTGCTACACTATCTGGCAATCAATTAGCTTATCCNNTATCACATATGTGAGTTGACCCTTCGCACCACACACTAAACTGACCAGTTCAGGCGTCCCTTGCTTCAGATTAGTATCATGATCCAGTAAGTCTAATGGTCTTCAGCGACACCAAACCCCGAACAGACGATTGATATCCGCTTTTATGCTGCCCCAGAGTAGCTAAAGTTCAATCATCTACAAGGTTCTTCGCTCTGCGTGTTTTATTGCTCCTAACCCATCGCAATACTACTTGTGCCTTTCCTTACTTGCACGAATTGTGCATGAATTACGCATGAAATAC
>DIMZ01000142.1:10973-11586 GCA_002425825.1 Cloacimonetes bacterium UBA5553
TTCAAGGAAGCAGCAGGGAAGAGAGGATAAACATTGCTTCAACTGACTTCAAGGGATAAGAATACAAATAGCCGCAGCTTTCGCTACGGCTATTAACGGCATATTTGTTATAGCGTTTATTTTGGGTTTGGCTCTAATTCCGGTGCGATCACAATAGGGGGTTGAAAATACACTAAGCTGTTGAATGTCCACAACATACCTTGAACATTACGTGTTTGTGAGCCGTAAGTAACGGTAGCATTTAAACCATACCAGCCATTCATGTCAATCACATCAGTAGCTGCGAATATCCTTCCTGGAATACCTGCAATACTACGTCCAGTAGAGCCAATACAAGTCATCGGAGAGCTCCAGGACCTGAGGGCCCAACCAGAGCCAGCGGGTGGAGTATAAGTTGCACTAACGTACGCAACNNACGTCTCCTATAGCACGATCATATACATCTACCTTGTAGGTGACGTCTGCCATCAAGGATACGCTAAGTATCCCGAAGAGGATGGTTACAAATAACCACTTTTTCATAATAGTCTCCAAATACAATGCTAGTGAGATGTAGCCAAACATCTCAGGTTAATCCCCCAATTGAAGCCTTGTGACACCACTCACTCAGCTT
>DIMZ01000247.1:0-4071 GCA_002425825.1 Cloacimonetes bacterium UBA5553
CAAACAGTTTTAGCCACTTTCTTAAAGGGCAATGGGGGGGGTAAACAGCGTAGGGGCGCACGCCGATGCGCCCACTCCCAGTTTCAACCCTTGAAGTAAGTGAAAGGGTAACAAACCATTTTAGAGGGCGCTTCAGGCGAGCGCCAATACACGTTTCTAGCTCTGACGTAAGGGAATAGGAGTTAAGCTAACAGCCACGCTTACACAATATACTACTGCAGTCTATTGCGGCAAGCTGTCCTCATTAGCTTCGATAATGCTCTGTACATATTGTAGCCATTTATACTCAGGTATTGAACCGGGAATCAGAAAATCCGGCATAATACCTATCCCATCAATGGAAGTTTGTTCCAAATCATTGTTTATGGTCATGGCGCAGTGCAATTCAATTCTTTTGCATGGAGAAACTATCTGGTTCATGTTCGATATATCGAAACAGCCCATCGTTCTCTGGCCAAACAGCTTGGTTTTCCTGCTTTGTCTGGCTTGCAGGAGAAAGGCTTCGGTCGCGCTGGCACAACGTCCGTTCATTATTACAGCTACTTGTTGGGGAAATGGAAGCACTTCAGGTAAAGTAACCTCAAAACCATCAGCGGGAAACAGAGTAATCAATTTTCCGTTGTTGTCTTTTGCCTTTTGCAGAGCAGACTTCGCTGCCTTTCTTGCCTCCAATGAGTCATTTTCTGGCTCAAAGGCCCCCCATTGCCGGAACTTTCGGATGTTAGCTGCCGATNNTTCGAAGCAGGTGGTGGAACCTCCTCCATTGTTACGAACATCTATTATTAAACTGCGGGACTTAGAAAGCAGCTCGGCATTAGACTCAATCAGCTCCTCTATCTCCTTTTGTAGGCATGGATTGAAGCTGGGCAGATAAATGAGGGTGCTATCCTTGTTAATGGGCTTTATAAAGGCTTGCCTGGCTTCCAGCATATTATAATACTCACATATATCATCCTGAACTGATGTGTAGGGGTAATGCCGGATATAACGAAAGTTTCCCAATTCCAGTACTTGGTTTCCCAGTAGTTTCACATCCTCCACTTCCATGGGGCTNNNNCCGCAAAAAGCAAATGGCGCGAAACCTCCCGTTTTTCTTAACTGGGGATATCTTCAGTTTTAGTTGCTGCTGCCGCCATGGGGTATCTCCTGCATCTATTATAAAACCGTGGTATTCTGCTCCTTGCTTAATGAGCCCGATAGTATAGGGCTTCGAATGCCAGATGCCTTCAAACCCCGGGTCTGAGAGTGAATTCAGCCTGGCTCTTAATTGCGCTTCGCTGCATTTCACCTCCGGCCAATCGTTAATAGGATTCTGCTTTGGCTGTATTGTACTCTTTGCAGGCTTGTTATGTAGCTGCACACCGATATGCTGCTCACGAAAGAATTTAAGCCATGATCTGTAAACATCGATGGCTTCCTCAAGATTCTGCACCTTGCTTAGCATCTGTTTACAGTGCTTCGTATGCCGGAGATACTTTTGCCTCCCTTTCCTTTCTAAAGCATAGAAATAGCCAGCATCATTGTCAGAGAATGCCTGAATTAGCCAGTCAAATAGATTCTCGTAACTTTTTGTCATACTTGTCCTTCGTCAATATCTTAGAGCTGTTGTTAACCGTAACAGGTAAAAACAATACTACACTAACGGATATAGTGACTCGATAGATGGCTATGCATTTCGATGGAGCACTTGCATCCAAACATATGTTACGCTGCGTGGGGAGTGACACATGCGATACTCAATTGCCTCCGAATAGCTCAATGGCCATCTTAAACGTACCGGGTTTGTACTTTTTATAAACATCTTCTTTCACAAACAAGGGTGTTACAGTTGTGACGTTTTTCAGACTGCTCATATCTGCACACCACTGCACCAGCCGAGCCCATTTATGTTTTGCTTCAATGTCTTCCAACCCTTTCGTTTCAACAATGTAGATATCTCCATTGCATGTCTTTACGAAGAAATCGGGATAGTAATTTGATATAGTACCATCCGATTTTATGTAGTCTATGCTGAAGTGAATGGCGAAATAATTTTTGGCAAAAGCAGCCACATCCACACACTGGTCAAGAAAAGCTGCAAACTCAAGCTCAAAAGTACTGTCGCCGATTATCTTGTTAAACACACTCTTATGGGGGATAAGGAATGGCTGTTCTTTCACAACGAAAGGACGCACATCTTTTATTTTGATATAATCTCGAATCTCGGCATTACCTTTGTCACGCACGATTAGTTCGTTAATGTGCTTCTTAAAAGTTTCCACAATTATCTTGTTGGCACTTAAAACCGATAGATTTCTAAGAGTGTTCAAATTGTCTATCTCCACAGGTTTATCAAAGAGGTAATCACGAATAAATTCCTTTACCATCCCATGCAGAATATCATATCCGCTTACCAGACGCATTTCTTTCATGATTAGCGAAGTAAAATACCCCACCACGGCACGGTAATCCGTTACAGCACCGGAATCCAGATAGGTTTTATGGGTAATCTCAGCGGTAGTAATATCCCGAAATACAATCTCTCGTTGCTCTTGCTCGGAAAACGATAGATATTGCAACTTCTGGTTACCAAACTTTGTCACATCAAGCTCATGCAGATTTTTGAACTCCCGGTATATCCTGGGGCTTAGCAGGGGTATTTCAATATCCAGCTTATCTATCTCTTTACTCTTGTTTTCGCTGTCTATCTCAATTATTATAGGTGCCTTTGGCACTGTGCCATCGCCCATGGGCTTGCGTTCAAATTCCACCCCTTCACTTTGGATGGATTCTACGAAGTCCATAAAGGCATCAGTACCCACCACACTTACATATTCTGTGGTGTCCACACCGGGATACATCCTTCTAAGTCCTCTTCCCAAGGTTTGTTCCGGCAGTATATTGCTCTTTGCCGCATAAGCCCGTAAGCCGACAATGGTGGTTACATTGCGCACATCCCAACCTTCTTTTAGCATCAGCACAGAGATTATTACCTTATAAGGGCTGTCCCACCCATCTATGGAATTTGCTGCACTGCGCAGAATGTCCAGCTCTTCCTTGCTTTTCTTGCTATCGCTTTCGGACACCTCTCCATTGTTATTGGTGTGAATGGTAAGAACTGCACCTTTTATCTCCGGATATGAGCTTTCCAGATAATCTGCCACATCATCGCAGTTTTTGGTATCGTCTGTCATTATAAATAGAATGGCTTTCTTGCCCAGCTTTTTATGCTCGTCACACACCTTGCGCCATTCTTCCATGCCAAGGGCAATGTAATCGGCATAACGCTCTGTATATCTGCTGCTCTGTCTTTCTCCTAACTTTGCTCTGCTGGCAGAATCGGGCAGCACCGGATGCTTCACGACGTTTTGCGTAATAGCTTCCACCAAGGGATAGTCTGACACAGTTTGCACAAAAATAGCCCCGTTATTGTGCTTAGGGGTGGCAGTTACGTCTATCTGCAAAGAAAGGAAGTGATCTTTTTGCTTTAGCCGGTTATGAATGTCCAAGATAGACTTGAACCATGCCAGTCGGGGATCGTGTATATGGTGCGCTTCATCGTTTATCACTACCAGCTCATCAATCTCCCGCACAATCATTCCTAGATCCACTTTGGAGTCGTTGGTTTTACCCACGGGCTTTTTACCCAGGAAGTAATTCTCCAGATTATCATCATCAAAGCTCGGTTCTGCTTCGTTACCTGCATAAACCCTATGGATATTCGTTAAAAATAGGTTTCCGGTTCTGCGTATTATAGACACGTTGTCTTGTATATGTAGGGTAAGCTGAAAATCATCCCGCCAATTTTGTCCCTCAAAGCCATTGTCAGGCAGCAGCGGATCATTCCAGAATATCTTCAGTCCGTCAAAATCGGCACGCAGCCTGTCCAAAACTATAATATTCGGTGCAATCAGCAGGAAATTAGTGGAGAGCAGCGAATCCTCTTCATAGCGCTTGTGAAAATAGCACCAGGTGATTATCAGACTTATCACCTTGGTTTTGCCGCTTCCGGTTGCCATTTTTATCACCAAACGCAGCCAATCCTCATCAAAATGTCCGGTGGAAACTGCACTGGAGGAGTCATAACGCATC
>DIMZ01000247.1:4113-4511 GCA_002425825.1 Cloacimonetes bacterium UBA5553
TCCTTCACCCTCGCCACTTCGTAGAGATAGATAATGGTTTCTATGGCTTCCCTTTGGGCATAGTAATAACGGAACTGCTGCAAGCTGCCATCTGCCGCAGTAGTGATGTGCTCTTCTTCAAACCACCAGATCAGCAGAGCCTTGCTGGTGTCAGAGCAGTTTGGATAACCGTTTGCCCGCCAGGTATGCACGGCTTTGCGGATTTTGTGAACCAAAGGAGGCAACAGCTTCTCATAGGAGGTATCCCGCAAGTCCTCATCGGCAGGAAACCAGCGAATATCTGGGTTGAGCAACTCGTAGGGTGAACTGGGGAAAGATGGATGTATAGCCATTAAAAACCCCCTTCAGCAATGCAAAAGCGCTCCGTAATTCCAGCCTGCGCTGGAATGACGGCAGTC
>DIMZ01000119.1:0-300 GCA_002425825.1 Cloacimonetes bacterium UBA5553
TGCGCTGGAATGACGGCAGTCTCTTTCATAGTCGAAAAAGCTGTGCAATTTGTATCCGCTAATCTAATCCCGTAGAATTCGAAGGGTTTAGATAGTTCTATCACTGATAGTGCTTTCTTTCTCATTTTGAAATCCTGCTTTTGATAATTGGTTTTAACATCAGATGAGTTCCTATGTCTGAATCGTGAAAGGTTTTGGATAAGAATGTGTTATTGCTCTGTATGCGTATTCCGTTTAGTACTGACTGGTACAAAGCTGTTTTCTGCATCTTTGTATTGAAATCATCATGGTAGGTTAACC
>DIMZ01000119.1:336-7628 GCA_002425825.1 Cloacimonetes bacterium UBA5553
TTTACAACAGATAATGTAATGCTTTGACCGTATTGCAGTTCCTTGTTTTCGATCATTTTGCTGCCATCAGCAAAAAGATATTCAATATGAGTAACCTCATCTTCGAGCTCAATAATATGTACATACTCGGTGTCCATAAGGTTTTCATGATCCAATAACATTGTGTAGACACATTTATCATCAGGTTTACCTTGAAACAACTCACCCAAGTACTCCCATTGATAGCAACTAGCTTTTTTTATAAATATGTGTGGGCATGAGCCACAACACCAAAACCTGGATATTATAAAAGTCTTATCCAAAGCTACATCTCTGATTGGCTCATTCACATGTAAACCTTCAAAAATAACACCCAATGTATTGATTTTATGGACTGGACCAACAGCTAAGAATTNNTATAGGATTAACCGTGTAGCGTCCATAGGATTGTTTTAAGTCTGTATAGATGAACTCTTCGCCAAGAACACCACACTCTGAATACTCATCCCTTGAAGTCGAAGGCATTACTATTGCATATGGGATGAGTAAAGAATGTTTAGATTGGAGAGGCACTAGGTTTAGGTCTTGTTTTCTTAGAACTCCCTCAATACTACTCAAGCGCTCTAAGTTGCCTTCTAGAGTGAAGAACTCATCCATGCTGTTTAACAGCAATGGCTTGTCTTCATTATTCGTTATCACAGCGAATACGACCTGAACTGGCTTCAAGAGCATAGTTTCAACATTGCTTTCACCACAGCCAGCTTCCACATAAGTTACATATGCAATATCATTAGGGTGCAAACCAATTTCCAGCATATGATTTAGTAGCTTATCGTTATGCCGATATCTACAAAGTTCATCATGTGAAATATCTCTATGGATTTCATCTATGTTGGAGTTTCCCCTAAGGTTAGGCATGCTAATATGGTACTTTGATGAGTACTCCTCAATTGACGAATACGTCGTCTCACATAATAATGTATTCCTATCATTTCCACTATAGCTATCTGATAACTGCTTTAGAAATTTGAATAGCTCATTCTGCATAACCCTTACATCATCAATAGGCAAGTTGCTAAAATCCCCATTAGCAATCTCTGACACTATATCAAATCTTTCTGTTATCATAAATTGAGTCATTAGGTTTATGGGTTTGTCTGTAACAATTCCATCTGCAACCAATTTGTACATTCTATCACGGTGTCTGATTAACTCTGGTCTCGTATATTTTGTCCCCTTTGGATGATTCGCATTATAATGCCCTGCATCTGCATGGCAATCAAAGCAAAGAGGGATAGCATTTTCATATGAATCTTCTCCACCCTCTGCTTTGGGTTCTATGTGATGGATTTCGATTTTCGTACCACAGAACTTTCCGCAAACACAGCATCTTCTAGCACAAGACACCAATACTTGTGTCTTAACCAAATTACTAAAACTCATAATGAGAAACTCATTATTTGATTAACTCATAGTAGCTGATTAATTATGGCGCATTCGCCACAATTAAACTTGCCACTATTCTTCACCACAATCTTGCTCATCACTCCCCTCCTGCGCCTATATCAATAATCCGCATAGTATCGTTACCAAAGATATCCACCACCTTTACAGCCACCTTGCGTCGTTTGGTACCCAGCTCCATAAAGGGAGTTATCAGCTCCAAACTTCTATCCTTTTTAGTGCGGAAGCTTTGCCACTCGTTCTCAAAGATAAAATCCCCCGTCCACACTTCTTCCATTTCACCCGTGGCATCGTTTTTAGCCCGCACAATTTCCCGCTTGGATTCAAAATCAAAATCCACACTCCAATAGTCTATCCAATCCGTCCATTTCTTGGTAAGCACTTCCCGCGTAACAATGCCTTCTTTGCCCTTCAGCACTTTTATAATCTGTCCCGCTTCCACCACTATCTTGCTGCTGCCATCTTTCAGGCCTGTGGCAGCGCTATCCACGCTATCCTGGCTATAAAACACCGAGAAGTCGGTTAGCTCTATGGCAATGGTCTTCTTGCCGTAATGTGGCTTTATCTCTATATAGCTTACATCGTGAAACACCACCTGGTTCTTTTCGATGGCGCGTTTATCGAACACCTCGCGGGGGATGTATTTTAGTGCCATATCTATCCCCTTGGCTTTGGCTTCTTCCTGGATGTTGGGGAATAGCCCCATTTCAAATTCAAAAGCCAAAATGTCCACCCGAGAGATACGCTTGTTGCGGCAATCCAATATCACCTGCTCTGCAAACAAACGCGTTACGGGCAAGTACACAGGCCCAACTGCCACAAAGCGTCCGGCTTTTTTGCCGTGAAACACCCCGCTATTCTCCATGCTTTCGGCACGATAGGCTTTTAAGATAAGGGCAATAAATTCCTTTTCCTTTTGTTGCAGTTGCGCCTGTGCTTCCGCTTCCCGCAAAGATAGATTCACCCCTATGTAATGCGCCCGCTCGTATTTGCCCAGATTAAGTATCTCAAAAGCACGGAAATCTTTGCCATCGGCTTTTAGCTGCCTCTGCACCTGGATCATGCGTTTACGGGTGGTGTGAATGCTGAATTTACCCAAGTCTGTGCCTATCCATTTGCGTCCCAGCTTTTCTGCCACCGCACAGGTTGTCCCGCTACCTACAAAGAAATCGGCTACGATATCGTTTTCGTTGGAAGAGGCTCTGATAATACGCTCAAGCAGGGCTTCTGGCTTTTGTGTGGGGTAACCTACTTTCTCAGGGCTATTACTTAACATACCTACTTGCCATAACGAGTTTTCTAATATCTCTGTTTTAACTTCATATACTATCTTGCCATTTTCGTCTCTAACCATATCAGCTTTCTTTGTTACGCTGTTAAATTTTCTTTTTGCTTGTTTATTCTGTCCGTCTGTTCTTGGCTTGTATAGCTTAGTAAACATGTATTTATTAGACTTAGTATAAGCATAAATTGTGTCAGTTACCTGATGAAACTTCCGAGAATCTGCTTTCAATCCTGAATTTGTATAATACCATATCAGCTCGTTTAGTAGCATGTTTGACCCAAATACTTCATCTAAGACGGTTCTTATATAGCTATTCACCCTCCAATCACAATGCACATAGATACTTCCATCGTCAGCCAATAAATCCCGCATCAGCACCAGGCGTTCATAGATCATGCTGATAAAGCTATCCGCACCTTTGCCCCAAGTGTCCCGATAGGCAATTTCTTCCAGGATGTTGGGCTTTTTGGTAAAGGTATCTTCGCCTATTTCTATATCCATGCTGAAGTCTGCCCCCACATCGAAAGGGGGGTCTATGTAGATAAGTTTTATACCGCCGTTCTTTTCAATCTCATCGCGCATGGGTCCGTTTTTCAAGCTGGAGAGGATCAGCTTGTTATCGCCCCAGATCAGTTTATTTGTCCAGCCCGCTTTTTGCCTGCCGCGTTCATCAAAGATGTTATATTGCTGCTCCATATCTTCCGGTTTTTCGGCACGGGGTTCGTCCACCTGTTCAATCACCTGAAAGGGCAGCACGATATTGCAGATTTCATTGGTCTTGCCATTCCACACCAGTTCCACTTCGCGTTTATCATCAAACAGCAGAAAGCGGTATTTATCGGGGAGAGGCTTTCCCGCTTCTATTAGTTTTATCACTTCTCTTTGTTCATTGTCGCTTAGTTTCATCCCGCCTCCTAAGTATTGCGGTATTATTAGTTTGCCTTCCAGAAACATCAAGTAGAGCACTACAAGCTGTTGATACTACACCCAAAAATACTTATGGAACACTAGATAATGCCTTATCTATCTGTCAAGCTGAAACTGCAGCGGTGGTCGCCAACCCTCTTTCGTATCGTAGCTTTCCAAAGCTACGCCAAACAGATTTAGCCACTTGTTCAAAGGAAGGGGGGGGGAAGCATGATAGAGGTAGGGGAGCCCAGTAATGGATCGCTCCCCTACCCCTATCCTCATGAAAGCTACGTTACTTCCTGTACGTATTAGTTAGGTTCATTTTTAGCTTCTTACAGGCTTAATATTCCTTGCAACTCGAACCTGATTCGAAGTGGGGTTCATCGGGGGTTCATCGGGCTTTTGCCCGTTCATACCGCGTTAAACCCCACTTCGAAACGGTTTCGGCAAGCAAGGGTGATGGCACGGCGATGCTACCACCACTTAAGCAAGCAATAGTATGTTTGGGTAGATTTAATTATGGATAATGAGGATAATAGGATGTGGAGTATTGGTTAGAATACAATATGAAAGCAGAATAGATACAGACATGATACACATTATTAAATTACCCTATACCCTCTGTAAACTCTGTGGTTTCAAAAAAAAGACCCGGCATGGTTAGCCGGGTCTTGCTCTATTCAGGGAGAATAGTGGTTTATTATTACTTCATAAGTACGGCTTTGCGAACGAAGCTATCCTTACCAGCGTTCATTCTAACGAAGTAAACACCGGTGGAGCATTCTTTGCCGTAGTTATCCTTACCATTCCAGCTAAGCTTGTAGGTATTGGCAGTTTGAATACCCTTATCAAATGAGCGCACCACTTGGCCACGTGAGTTGTAGATTGTGAAGCTTACATCAGCAGTGGCTGCAAGGCTATAGCTGATGGTTGTGGCGGGATTGAAGGGGTTAGGATAGATGTTGCTTATCTCAGTAACCAATGGAATACTGGGTGTGCCAGGACCGGATTGACCGCTGAAGTTAACAGTTGTGGGGCCATGTAGAGAATTGCTTCCGTCCATTTCGGCAACTTGTAACCAGTAATAGTACATACCATCTTCGGTTAAGCTACCGTCGGTGTAGATGTACTGCTGCTGAGTTGAGGTGTTGGTGGGACTGATAAGCGGACTAATCTGTAAAGCTGAAGCGATATCAGCATTATCGGAACGATAGACGTAGAAACCGGTTAAGTTGGTTTCAGTTTGAGTTACCCAAAGCAGATTCACTTTGTTGTAGGCATTAATAACTGCTGAGAAAGAGGAAAGCTCTACAGGTAGAGTATCTTCTTCATGCAAGGTAATCTCAAGGGTTCCCTTTGCGCCAAAATCACTAATCTCTACGAAAGTTTCGTTAGCATCGCTCATCCATTCCACAATGGTACCGTCATTAACCGTAACATCAAAGGGAATGTAGCCTAAGCCAGCATGGTTTATCCAATACAGACCGTTCAGGGCAGCGTTGTTACCCGTGAAACTGTACTTGATGGAATTGCTGTAGAGGGTAACGATCATATAGATGTCATCACTGGTAGTAGATGAGGGATCTATATCAACAGAGTTATTGGTAAAACCTTCCAAGGGGAGCACTTTTATTGTAAAGGGAGCACCACTAATAGTTGTGCTGGCACCGGTGCCAATATCTTCTGCTAATGTGCTCACTTCGATTGTGTTTGAGTTTGATGATGTCCCGTTATCATTTACAGCGCGAACCAAATATAGATAATTTGTACTTTGATCAAGACCACTAACCCTAACAACAGTGCTATTCACGGCTTTATTGCTCCAGCCTGCCACTATTGTTGGTGCACTACCCATGGTATGTGAGCCTAGATAAGTTGTGGTATCAGAAGCATAGCTGTTCCAGTCCGATACGTTATAGTCTACAGTGGGAGCTGTAATTGAAGCTTTCCTGACCAATGTGACATTAGCACCCCAGTCTGGGCTAACCTGATTCAAAATACCCACTTGATCAATCTGAACAGCATCTTCAGATGTTGTGCCCTTGAATAAGCCTATGCAATCGTTTCCATTGAAGTCCATGGGAGTAGTTGACACTGTGCGGTTTGCAAGTGCCAAAATGGTGGAACTTGCTGAAGCATGAGCAATTACATACACTTGACCATGTGAAAGCGAGCCGGAGAGGTTAATGTTTCCGCCCCAAGCACCAGCACCATTAGTCTGCTTTCTTACGTAATATTGGGATAGGTCAACTGATTCACCTGTACCATTGTAGATCTCAATGGCTTTGTTATTGCTGCTTCCCTCAATGTACTCAGATATTATCAAGTCGGTAGCATAGGTAGCTCCACCTTTATAAACGTCAATTCGGTATGAAGTGGAACCTGCTACTGCATTCCAACGAGCTGTGAAGCCTTCATGGGATATTGCAGTTGCATCAATAGCAACAGGTGCATTGGGTGGAGGAGGTGGTGATACTGTACCACTAGCGGCCACATTGACATCGCTTGCACCTGTGCTGCTATGCACAATGTTACCGCTATATGAGCCAACGGTTGAACCTGATAGACGAACATAAATCAATCCGTCGAATGTGTTTGCAACAGATAGGGTGGAACTCCAGGTAGAATTATCTGTGGAATATTCAAAACCAGTTAGAGCAGCTACGTTTATATTGGCTGTTAGGTTAGTGCCGCTAAGAGTGTAACTTTGTGAAGCAGAAGGGGTGCCGACCACTGTGGAAAATGCGGAAAGAGTGCCTGTGGTATCGATTGATGGTGCTGGGGCACCGCCAGTCGCAACAACAGAAACATCGTCGATTGCTAAGAAATGATCGTTTCCTGAATCGTTTAAGTCTTCCCATCTTATCATGATTTCATCGCCGGCTGGGATGTTGATAGCATTAATAGTGGCAACAATTCCAACCACTCTATTGGCTGCGAGGTTACCATCAAGAACCGCAGCAGTAGTTGCGCCAATAATTGGACTGGTAAAAACAGAAGAAGCACTGCTCCAGGTTCCTGCTGTGAGGTCGGATACAGTAGCTCCAACTT
Source organism: Cloacimonetes bacterium UBA5553 (assembly GCA_002425825.1). Taxonomy (GTDB): domain Bacteria; phylum Cloacimonadota; class Cloacimonadia; order Cloacimonadales; family Cloacimonadaceae; genus Cloacimonas. The sequence continues at coordinate 7,025 of DIMZ01000119.1, forward strand.
GATATGTCAAATTCAAAGTATGAGCATTGGCGTTGTTTTCTTTTCTCCATTGTTCACCTGTCCAGGTTACGGTTAAAGAAGTGATTGCAGACCCAGTGTTATTTACTAATCTCCAACCCAGATAACCCTTACCCACTCCTGCTGCGCCGAAATAGGCATTAGAGGGGGCATAACCCAAAGCTCTGTCGGTTGCAGAAGTAGAACCAAAGGAGTATAAACCGGCAGATGTTGAAGAACCGGTGTTGGCGCCATACGTGCTAATTGTAGCCGTGGCGNNAGCATACCAACCGGTTAGAGTAGTGCCATTAGCCCAAGCATTACTAGTTCCTGTATTGGCAAGAGTATTAAAATCTTGTGTGTATGGTGTGGATGCGGACGCAATACTAAATTGCCCCCATAAAAATCCCATTGCCGAGAGCATCAGCAACAATGCGATTATCGGTTTTCTCATAATTCCTCCCTGAATTACATTAACTTATATTTAGATAAAACTTTACTTCAATGGTGCCATTGTGCTTGCCTTGGCATATCTGGCAAGCAAATTTTTCTTAACTTCATCCCCGGGACCATATTAATGTTGATAATTGGAAACATAATGCCCATT
>DIMZ01000119.1:7681-7883 GCA_002425825.1 Cloacimonetes bacterium UBA5553
AACTCTTGGGCATATCGGCATACTATTCTAATCCCAGCGGGATTGCAGGTTATAGCGGCGGGTTTGAACCCGGCGGATAAATTACGACAACAAAAAAACAGTCCCATCGGGACGACAGGTTATAGCGACGGGTTTGAACCCCGCGAACAAATAACGACAACAAGAAGGCCAGTCCCATCGGGACGACCGATGATTTTTTGGT
>DIMZ01000122.1:0-5914 GCA_002425825.1 Cloacimonetes bacterium UBA5553
GCGTAATTCATTAGTAATTGTACCGCAATATCAGCAAGATAGACACGTCATACTCATAACAAGATTTACCGGCAATAATATACCTATTGTCAGCATCATTTAACGCATTAAGTTATAGTTATATTCGTATTATTATGCATAAAGGGAGGAAAATAGCATGCCTTTGCCATTTAACATCAAGCGCATGATAGACACAGAGTTGCATTTCCCCCAGCGTTTTGCCACCATGCAGAACAAGAACTGGGGACTGCTTTTTTTTAACGAGGGCAACAAGGCTTCTCACGATAGCAATCACGCCGTTATTACCGACTTCATTGGTGTAGAAAGTTCAATTCGTGATATTGAGTTTTTTTACAAAAGCAAGGGCATTGCCCCCAGAGTGTATCCCTCTTTGCAAGCGCATGAAGCAGAAAAGATAATTCCGGCATTACAGAATCATGGCTTCATTATTGAACTAAAAGAAGATCAATACTACCTTCACGACCACGAAAGCACATTAAAGCAGGTGGATAATCTGCATGTAGAGCGCATTAGAAAGCTTGATATCGACATGATGGAAACCATAGCAGTAGAGTATGGCGGCGATTGGACTATAAAAGTAGTGGAGCGGCACCTGCTGCATCCCTCTTACCATTTGCTGGGCGGTTATCATGATGGTGAGCTAGCTGCCTTTGCTTCCGTTAGCGTGTTTGCCGGCTACAGCCGGGTGGACGATGTGTTTACTCGCGACAAATTTAGAGGCAAGGGCTTTGCAGGTACCATGATTCACACTTTGGTAAACTATCATCGTGGCATTACCGACAACCATCTTTATCTATATGCAAACAATCCGGCTGTCATAAAAATTTACGAAAAAGCTGGATTCTCGGCTTTACCGCAAGACTTTCAATGCTGGTTTGCCCACAAGGAGTAAGATAGCTATATTAGCTCCGTATTAAGTGGCTTCTGCTTAGTATAACCTTGTTTCCGGACTTCAAGCGCACGAGGTATATCCCCGATGGGCAGGTTTTGCCCATGCTATCTGTGGCATCCCAACGGACAAGTGATGTTCCTTTTTGTGCTGTTCCGCGCTTTATGCTGCGTATTAGCTGACCTTTTATATTAAACACATCCACTTCCACTTCGGCTGCCTTTTCTAAGCTCAATTCAATATCTAGCACTAAGCTGAAGGGATTGGGATAGCAGTGTAATGATATGCCGGGTTTTGCAGGGCTTAGCTCATCGCTAATTGCCGTTCCGGCATTCACTTGCCAGGACACGCTGTGGCTAATGCTGTCTGAAGAAATCACATTGCAGCTAATGGTATTTATGCCAGCTTGCACAATTTGAGGCTCGAATATCATGTCTGTTTGCCCTTCTTGCAGAACGTCGTTTATCCGCCATTCAAAGCTTAGCTGAGCAGTATTGGTGTAAGCTTCCACCATAAAGGTAAGAACATCGCCGGGACTGCACAAAATCTCTTCATCGGGTTCGGGGTATAAACTGCTGATGTGCAAATCCAACATGCGAAGCTGATGAATGGTAACGGGAGTTATAGGCCTATCGCTAGCGTCCACAGGAACTCCACCTATTGCCAATACATTCTCCAGTCCCTCAATCACCTTGCCAAACACAGCATAGTTACCGTTTAATGTGGGGCGCGGAGCAAGAGTGAAATAATACTGGCTACCTGCAGAATTAGGTGCACTGGTCTTTGCCATAGCCAGCATACCGGCACGGTTGTGATCCAAAAGTGGGCTAATCTCATCCACAATAGTCCAGCCAGGACCACCGTATCCTGTACCGAAAGGACAGCCATCTTGAATCACAAAGCCTTGAATAACGCGATGGAATATCTTGTTGTTATAAAATCCATTGTTGGTTAGCAGAGTAAAATTATTGGCGGTGATTGGCACAATCTCGTCGTACAACTCCGCTGTAAAGCTGCCCATTGAGGTGTGCCACCGGGCAAATCTGCGTGCCTGAACGGCAACAGGTAAACATATAAGACAAATAATCACTGCATAAAGCATAGCTCTTTTCATAACTGACCTTCCCTTGAAAAATACATTCATATTCCTGATAGCAAATAGCAGCATAGATGTCAAGACTTTCTTTGGCTTGATACTTTGAAAAAGGGGGGGATATGTGCTAAATGGGTGGTTGTCGGTTGTTGACGAATGTGAGATAGGTGAGTTCGGTGATGCTACCAGAAGAAGCTATCAAGTGGCAGGCTAATTATATACTATGCTCATATTTCCAATAGAACTCAGCTTTGCGTAGTCTGTCCATTATGGCTAATCCGATTCCGGTTTCCAATACCGGCTCTGCAAAGATGATGCTAATATCTGGATCATCTTCAAAGCTATGCATAGCACCAAACAAACCGGCTGCGTATTCTTTTAGATCTGATGTTTGCGATAGTCGGATAACCTTGCCAAAGCCTTCCTCCAATGTTCCGGAAAAAGAGATAAGACCTGCATTAGATTTGCTTTTTGAGGGCAATGTAGCTGTGTCTGCTATCAGGAATGGCTTTCTGGGGCTGTAGTGAGATTTTAACTGCCCTGGTGAGCTTAGCTTGTCTATTCTGGTTTGCAAGTCGTAAGGCATAAGGCTTTCTATATCTTCTTTGGTGATTATCCCTTTGCGCAGGATTTGGAACCCAATATCAGTCAGCCTTATGATAGTGGATTCGATACCGATATTGGTACTGCCTCCGTCCAGAATAAAATCAACATCAGGGAGTTGTTTTCGTACATGTTCGGCAGTAGTGGGACTTATATGGCCGAATCTATTTGCGCTGGGGGCTGCAATTGGGCAGCCTGAACTTAGTATTAAATCCAGGGCGATATCATTCGCCGGCATTCTGATCCCAACGGTTGAAAGCCCAGACGTAACAATATCCGGAATAATATCACTTTTGGGTAACACCATGGTTAAAGGTCCCGGCCAAAACCGTTCAGCTAACATATACACCCGCTCATCGAGATTTACCATAAGGCTATTCAGGTTATCCATATCTGCAATGTGAACTATCAGAGGATCAAATGAGGGACGTTGCTTTAGCTCAAAAATGCGCGCCACGGCAATAGGATTAAGTGCATTTGCCCCAAGTCCATAAACTGTTTCTGTTGGCATGGCAACCACACCACCGGCTTTAATAATGTCGGCAGCTATCTGAATGTTAGGAGATCGCATTGGCTTTTCGTTCATTATAGTAGTTCCTTAAGTACATTATGCTGCCAACTATGCTAAGGCTACCCGCAATAGCAGTTGAGGCAAGGAAAGAGCCGGATATATCTACCATCATGCCACCAATAACTGGGGATGCAATTCCCGCAGCGGCATAGCCAAGAAAAACATAAGGGTACACAAGACCCACATTGGCTACTCCAAAAACATGGGAGGTTTCTTTTGCGAACAGCACAAAATTTGCCCCAAAGGCTATCCCGATTACCGATGTGACAATTATGAAGCCATATTGACCGATACTGCTGAAGCTAAGTGCCATAGTAGCAAGCCCCTGAATAAGCAGCGCAAAAAAGATGCTGATGTTTGCTCCCGCATAATCACTTACAGAGCCCCAAAACATTCTTCCCATAAAGTTCGATATGGCAAAAATGGATACAGCATGATTCAAGAATCTCAGGTTAATGCCCTGTTGAGAGCCAATCATCTTTAGGTTTCCTATTACAAAAAGACCAGATAGAGTGCCCAACAATATGCCCAGTGCGAGCTTTAAAAACATTGGGGACTTCAGAAACCCCTGCAGCTTGCTTTGGTTTCGGCAGCTATTGTCAGTATTAGGCAGATTGGTGATAAAAGCTGAGGAAATTATTATTATTAGCCCATAGGCAATGCCGAACACCCCGAATACTTCCAATACACTATAAGCCCTTGCCAAAAGCAATTCCGATACTTCGGTCATCACTAATGCGCCCATGCCAAAACCGGCTGTAACGATGCCGGTAACCAAACCTCGCTTTTTTGGGAATGAACATACCGATAAGCTAATGGATAGCCAATAACCAAAGCCGGTAGAGATTCCTACTACTAGCCCAATTCCCACTATCACTGCTAAAAGCCTCCCCTGTGATATTGATGCGAGGTAATAACCAAGAAAAAACAGCACTCCACAAATGTAGCCCATACTTCGCAGCCTGATTACCTTCTGGAGCTTGTTAACAATTATCATGGTGAGGGGAAAAGTGGCTATCAACATGCCGAACACAAGCTGAGATTGAGATACGCTAAACTGATAAGCGGTAATAAGCTCAGTTGCCAAAACGCTCCAGGCATATACACCGCCAATGCAGAGCATTATTACAAAAGAAGCCACAATGTTCAGGATTCTTTTGCCCATGCTTGCATTACGCCATTATAGCTTTGGCTTTGGCTATTACTTCATCCTTCATGGCATGTTTATAAGCAATAACGCGCTCGAGTATGATGGGATCGGACACGGCAATAATCTGGGCTGCCAGAATACCGGCGTTTTTTGCCCCGTTAAGAGCTACGGTAGCCACAGGCACTCCCCCCGGCATTTGCAGGATGGATAAGATAGAGTCCCATCCATCTACGGAATTGCTGGACTTACTAGGAACGCCTATAACCGGCAAGGGCGAAATAGCGGCAATCATTCCGGGTAGGTGAGCCGCTCCGCCTGCTCCGGCAATTATCACCTTTATGCCTCGGTGATGGGCTGAGCTGGCATATTCATATAGCTTTTCCGGTGTTCTGTGAGCAGACACGATGTCCAGCTCATAGTTTATCTCAAAGTGTTTCAAGATGTCTGCGGCTTGCTTCATTACTCCTAAATCGGAGTCTGAGCCCATAACGATGCTAACTAACTTTGTTTCCATGACCTCACCTTTAGGTATTTGCTAACTTGCCTTGCTTTTGCCAGAGCCTCTTCTGGCGTAGAAGCCAGTATTGTAACATGCCCCATTTTTCTATATGGCTTGGTAATCTTCTTTCCGTATAAGTGTATCTTCACGCCTTCGATTGCCAATGCCTCGCTTAGTCCCTCGTAAAGCACTTCGCCTTCGTATCCGGCTTCCCCCAGGATATTTAGCATAACAGAGGGGAATAGCATTCTTGTGCTGCCCAAAGGCAGGTTTAATATGGCGCGCAGATGTTGCTCATATTGGGAAGTAATAATGCTTTCAATCGTATGATGACCGCTATTGTGAGGGCGGGGAGCCATTTCGTTTACTATCACATTTCCTTTGGCATCTACAAAGAATTCCACTGCAAGCAAGCCTTCCATTTCCAGCTTGCTGATAAGCTCCCGGGCGTAGCCAATGGCTAAATCTGACTGAGCTGCGGATATGGATGCGGGACAGATTAGCATCTCTACCAGATTGGCAGTTGGGCAAAACGCCATTTCTACCACGGGATAAGCCATCACTTCCCCTGCTTTGTTCCTCGCTACTATTACGGCAATCTCTTTGCTGATGTTAATCTTATCTTCTACAATGCTGGCACCCGGCAATAGATCGCGCAGGCTATTGCTATCCTCTATTACTGCCACACCTCTCCCATCGTAACCGCCCTTGCAGAGCTTTTGCACAAATGGGAAACAAAGCTCACCTGATGCTATCTGAAAAGTGATTTCGTCGGGGCTATTGTATGTGCGGTACGGGGCTGTGGGGATGCTGTGCTTGNNNNCCTTGTCCTGGATAACTTCAAGAACTTTTGGATCGGGCAAAATACATAGTCCCTCTTGCTTCAGCTTGTTTAGGGCATCAACGTTTATGCTCTCAATCTCATAAGTTAGCACATCCACAAGCTTGCCAAACTGATATACATCATTGTAATCCAGGCGATTGCCTTTCACAAAGCCTGTTGCCAGGCTGCGTGCGGGACAGCTTTCGTCCTCATCCATCACAAAAGTGGAGATGTCCCAGATGCTTGCCTCTTGAATAAGCATCTT
>DIMZ01000122.1:5958-7777 GCA_002425825.1 Cloacimonetes bacterium UBA5553
CAGTTGTCCGCCGGCTATGATGCCAAGCTTTAGCTTTGAGGTGTTCAGTAATTCCATATCTGATTTTTCTTCTTATAGTTAAGATTGTTTGTCAAGACAGCCAACATCTTTTCCTAGGGCTTTCTCTGTCAAGCAAAACCTATTTGTAATCTTCGCCCTGAGGGGCTCATCTGTTTTTATCGCTTTCCCCAATGCTGCGAACTCCAGCTCTTATATATATCCACTAATTTCACTATTTAACACGAGTTAGATGACACCAGCACGCCAGCACACCAGCACCCCAGCACACGTGTGGGAGGTGCGCAAACTGAAACAAGGCTTGACACCAATTGCACCTTCAGAAAGCTCTGCACAAGATTGTGATACAGCACTATAAACGAGGAAGAAATGGAAGACAACAAGATTATATACACAATGAGCGGTGTGGGCAAGGTGGTAGATGGCAACCGGCAGATATTAAAGGACATCTATCTTGGTTACTATTATGGTGCCAAGATTGGCGTGGTTGGCCTGAATGGCTCCGGTAAAAGCACCTTGCTAAAGATAATGGCAGGTTTAGACAAAGACTATTTGGGCGAAGTGGCAATGACCAAAGGCTACACAATTGGTTATCTGGAGCAAGACCCGCTGGTAAATGACGATAAAACCGTGCTGGAAGTGGTTCAGGAAGGAGTTTCAGAAGCCATAGAACTCCTTGCCAAATACGAAGAGATAAACATGAAGTTTATGGAACCCATGGATGATGATGCCATGAACAAGCTATTAGAAGAGCAGGGCAAGATTCAGGACAAGCTGGATGCCTGCAATGCCTGGGATTTGGATAGCCGTTTGGAACTGGCAATGGATGCCTTACGCTGCCCTCCCGGCCACTTGAAAGTTAGCGTTATCTCCGGTGGTGAACGCCGCCGGGTGGCATTGTGCAGGCTGCTGTTACAAGAGCCGGACATCTTGCTTTTGGACGAGCCGACTAACCATCTGGATGCCGAGCTAATTCTGTGGCTGGAGCATCACCTGCACCAATACAAAGGCACAGTGATAGCCGTTACACACGACAGGTATTTCCTGGATAACGTAGCAGGCTGGATTCTAGAGCTGGATAGAGGCGAAGGCATCCCCTACAAGGGGAATTATAGCTCGTGGCTGGAGCAAAAACAGAATGCACTTGCCAACGAGGCAAAAAGCGAAAGCAAACGCCAAAAGGCACTGGCAGAAGAACTGGAATGGATACGCAGCAGCCCTAAAGCGCGTCAGGCAAAAAGCAAAGCCAGAATTGCCAATTATGATAAGATGGCATCGGAAGAATATGTAAAAGATAACGCAACCGACCAGATTATAATCCCCAAAGGCCCACGCCTGGGCAATAAAGTTATAAAAGCCATTGGCGTATCCAAAGGCTATGACGATAAGCTGCTTTACGAAAATCTGGATTTTGACCTGCCAGCCGGTGGCATTATTGGCGTGATAGGTNNGTGCCAATGGTGCAGGAAAAACCACGCTGTTCAATATGATTACCGGTAAGCTAAATCCCGATAAAGGTGAATTTCAGCTTGGCGAAACGGTTAAGCTCTCTTATGTAGATCAAGCCCGCGTGATGGAGCAAAGCAAAACACTACTTGAGCTAATTGGCGATGGCAGAGACATCATGAAAGTGGGGGATAGGGAAATGAACGTGCGCGAGTATATCAGCAAGTTCAATTTCTCGTCTAAGGAGCACATGAAGCCAATCAATATACTCAGCGGAGGAGAAAAGAACCGTGCCTATCTTGCCTTAACCCTTCAGGTGGGTGGTAATGTGCTGCTATTGGACGAACCCACCAAC
>DIMZ01000122.1:7837-8767 GCA_002425825.1 Cloacimonetes bacterium UBA5553
CACGCCTTGGAAGAAGCACTGCTGGACTTTGCCGGTTGCGCTGTGGTGATAAGCCACGACCGCTACTTCCTGGATAGAGTGTGCACCCACATCCTTGCCTTTGAGGGCGATAGCAAAGTAAGCTGGTACGAGGGCAATTTTAGTGATTATGAAGAAGACAAGCTGAAACGCCTAGGCGTTAGTGAGCTTGTTCCCAAGCGCATAACCTATAGAAAGATTAGTAGGGTGTAGGCGGGACAGGTTAGTGGGATCATTAGTGACGGCAAGCAGCAGCTAAGATTAATCCATGCGAAAAAGGGCATAGGGCTGTTAAGGACAGCTACTGCATAGGAGCAGTTTTTTTGCACACGCCTCCTATGCTGACAGCCGAGGGCGATTGTCCTTAGGGGTTATTCTTTATCTGTGCTAATCCGCACCATCCGCTTAAATCCGTGTTGCTATTCTAAATAAGCGCATCAAAGCCCTCCCAGCCAGCCACTTTGGGCAGTATCCCAGCCTCCACCGCTGCTTTCACAGATATGCAGGGCAGGTTGTTGTCCACAATCTGCTGCCTGGTGATAGTTGCCAGGTCTATAGCGTATATCCGTTGCATGCTCCACATCATCTTCACCCACAGATTGTTCCACACCGGCAGCGGAGCCTCCCTATGTGCGGGTAGCCGGTTGTAAAGCTTCAGATATGCCTTAAAATTACTTATATACTCCTGCGAAGGGCATAGCTGCTTCAAACTGCGGGATACGCTGCTGAACTTGCTATTGCCATTGTGAATCTTGTGCTTCGGCTTTGAGCGCACGATATAACGGTTCAAACTTGGGTTAAAGTAAATCACGCTATCATCCGTCATGCCGGTGTAACCGCCGATTAGATTCTTAAAACGTACTTTCATGGTTTCTCCTTTGGTTTTAATGCTGCGGGGAGAATATGCTCCCT
>DIMZ01000105.1:0-1729 GCA_002425825.1 Cloacimonetes bacterium UBA5553
AGAACTGGGTGACTTTCAGGGTGGCCAGGTGTTTGTAGAGATACTAAAGCAACTGGAGCAAGAGCTGGAAGTGAATGCTGATTTCCGTGATAGTCTTGCAAAGTCCATTGCGTGTAAGGCAGCAATAAAGGCGAATCATAAGCTTTCACGCAAGGAAATGCTGAACTTGATTAATGATCTCTTTGCCTGCCACGTTCCTTATTTCTGTCCACATGGGAGACCCTTGATAGTAAAAATGCCACTTAGTGACTTCGAGAAGAAGTTCAAACGCATTGTATGATACCCCTAATCGTAATAGAAGGTCCTACAGCTTCCGGTAAGTCCAGGCTTGCCATAGAACTGGCTAGCCACCTTGATACTGAGATTATATCTGCGGATTCACGACAGATATATAAATTCATGGACATAGGTACCGCCAAGGTTACAAGGGAGCAACTTGCCCAAATCCCTCACCACATGATAGATGTGCTAAATCCAGATGAGAGATTTAATGCTGGGCAGTTTGCTTTGATGGCTGCCGACATTGCTTCTGATATTTACTCGCGAGCAAAAATACCCATAGTATGCGGGGGAACCGGCCTTTATGTACGAAGTATGTTAGAAGGTTTGTGCCACATACCAGAGATTATACCAGAGATTAAAGAGGAACTGCTAAACAGGCTTGTCACAGAAGGATTGCCAGCATTGTACAGTGAACTTATGCTGCTTGATCCTGACTTTGCCAAATCCATAAGCTTAAACGATAAGCAAAGAATTGTGCGTGGGCTGGAAGTGGTTATTGGCACAGGCACACCTCTCAGCAGGCATTGGCAGGAGCAAATGAGTAAACATAATTACAAGGTGTTTCGAATATTAATTCTGCCTGAGAGAAAAAGCTTGTATAACGCCATTGATAATCGAGTACAACAGATNNCTTATTGAAGAAATAAGAAACCTGTTGAACATGGGTTATACTCAGGCTTCGCCCGGTTTAACCAGTCTGGGATATAAAGAGTTCTTCCCTTATATAAATGCTAAGGCAGACTTATCGGAATGCTGTGCATTAGCCGCCCAACATCACAGGAACTATGCGAAAAGGCAGGTAACCTGGTATCGGAAATGCACATTCGATTTGACACTAAGCTCTCCATTGGTTAATATATCAGAAATATCCAAATTGATAGATTATCATTGACCGAGGGAATGATGCAGATTGTCGCCAAAGTTTTTAACCATGAGATTAGACAGAAGGACGTTGAGTATGAGTGCCTACGTTGTAAGAAACGTCCCACTGAAGACAATAGCAAAGCGGCTTTGAACCGCTTGATAGACCGCTGTTTGCTATTTGAGCAAGCGTTAATTAGCGGAATATCTGTTAGTGACACCGAATACGAAAGTGCATTGTTGGAGCTCATTGATGAAGATGAGCCATTGGGTTTGCCAAGTGAAGCCATCCAAGAGCTTAGTGCTATGGAACGGGAAACCAAGCTCAAGCGTAAACTAATCATTCAGAAATACATAAAGAGCATATGCCCCAAAGATATTACCAATATCTCACCAAAACTGCATGAGCTATATGAAGAGAACAAAGATATCTTTTTAAGCGTTGAAAGCGTTAGATGCTCACACATATTGGTTAAAGATGCTGAAGATGCCAAAAGCAAAGCGGATGAGATAAGGGCTTCCATAAGCTCAGCCAGCGACTTTTTAAAAACCAGCCAAACTTGTTCAGACTGCCCCAGTAATGCCG
>DIMZ01000105.1:1771-3024 GCA_002425825.1 Cloacimonetes bacterium UBA5553
TGATTTGGGTTGGTTCCCACGCGGCAAGATGATCCCCGAAATCGATGAAGTGGCTTTCAATATGAACATAGGCGAAATCAGCCAGCCATTTAAGTCTTCCTATGGCTATCATATTCTTATGCTTACTGACAAAAAAGAACCTACCTGCATCCCTTTTGAAGATATAAAAGACAGTCTGCATGCCCGTATGCGGCAGATTGAATGCGAATTCATTATCAACAAGCATATTCTGGAACTCCGCATCCAATACGCGGATAAGATCGTTATTACCAGTAACGAATAGCCCTTTTGCCCTGTTATACGCTTAGCTGGACGATATCCCTTTTGTACACACGATTTGATTAAGAATACATAAACGAGGATTTACATGAGATACGACATTATTATCATAGGCGGAGGCCCTGCGGGCTTGAGTGCAGCCATATACAGTGCCCGGGGTGGACTAAAGACTGCCGTTTTTGAAAAAGCCTTTATTGGTGGGCAGATAACCGTTACCGACGAAGTGGAAAACTATCCCGGCTTTGAAGAGCCATTATCAGGATTCGAACTAACAGAAAAGATGAGGCTGCAAGCAGAACGCTTTGGCACCAAGTTTCATGACGAAGAGATAACCGCCATAGGTCTCGAAGGTTTATGCAAGATTNNCAGACCAAAGACAATACTTATAGGGCAAAGTCGGTGATAATATGCACAGGCGCACATCCTCGCAGACTTAATGTTCCCGGTGAAGAGCCTTTTACTGGCCGCGGAGTATCTTATTGCGCTACCTGTGATGGGGCTTTGTATCGTGATAAAGTAGTTGCTGTAGTCGGTGGGGGTGATTCTGCCATAGAAGAGGGATTATTCCTCACACGCTTTGCCAAAAAGGTGATAGTAGTGCATCGCCGGGACAGCCTTAGAGCCCAAAAGATTATTCAGGAACGTGCCTTCAAGAACCCCAAGATGGAATTTGTTTGGGATACAGTGGTACAGGAGATCAGGGGGGATAGCAAGGTTAAGGAACTGGAACTATATAACCGTAAAACAAATCAGATAACCCATATACCTGTGGATGGAGTATTTATATACGTTGGCATCTTGCCTAACAACGAACTGCTTGAATCCAGACTTGAGCTTGATAGCTCAGGATTTGTGTTGACAGACGAATACATGCACACCAATGTTCCCGGAATCTATGCAGCGGGTGATATTCGTCACACTGTCCTGCGTCAGGTTGTTACAGCCACCAGTGACGGAGCAATAGCAGCCTGGAG
>DIMZ01000105.1:3066-3234 GCA_002425825.1 Cloacimonetes bacterium UBA5553
ATTGAGAATTATGACTCATTGGAAGACTAAATAATGACGACATTTGTAAGTAGTAAAGACATCAGACAGCAGTTTATCAGCTTTTTTACTCAGCGTGGACATAGCTTTGTGCATTCTTCACCGGTTATTCCAAGTGACGACCCAACCTTGCTTTTTGCCAATGCAGGT
>DIMZ01000105.1:3299-4113 GCA_002425825.1 Cloacimonetes bacterium UBA5553
GCAATAAAGACATCAGCATTCCCAGTGCTGTTAACAGCCAGAAGTGCATTCGTGCCGGTGGTAAACATAATGACTTGGAAGAAGTAGGCAAAGACGGTTATCATCACACCTTTTTTGAAATGCTGGGTAACTGGAGCTTTGGCGATTATTACAAAGAAGAAGCCATCAAATCGGCTTGGGAGCTTTTAACGGAAGTGTGGCACTTGCCCAAGGAATTGCTTTATGCCACCGTGCATGACTCAGATAGCGAAGCCTATGAACTATGGAAAAGCCTAACTGACATCCCTTATGAGCATATCAGTTATCATGGTGATAAAGATAACTTTTGGGAGATGGGCGAAACCGGACCTTGTGGCCCATGCTCTGAGATTCATATAGACAGAGGTGCTGATGCCTGCGACAAACAAGGTATACCTAATCATGTATGCCGTGTTAATGGCGATTGTGCACGTTATATTGAGCTTTGGAACTTAGTATTTATCCAATACAATCGTGAAGCCAATAGAGAGCTGATTCCCCTAAGGAACAAGTTTGTGGATACAGGTGCAGGCTTGGAACGCGTAACCCAGGTTTTGCAAAACAAGCATAGTAATTATGAAACCGATTTGTTCATGCCGATTATTGATAAGATAGCCTCATTATCCAACAAGCAATATACTCAGGCTACCGGAACATCACATCGAGTTATAGCCGACCATATCCGTTGTTTATGCTTCGCACTTGCCGATGGGGGCTTTCCCTCAAACGAAGGCAGGGGTTATGTGCTGAGGCGCATCTTGCGCCGGGCAGCCAGACACGGAAGGCTTTTAGGCTT
>DIMZ01000215.1:0-172 GCA_002425825.1 Cloacimonetes bacterium UBA5553
ATCATGTAGGGATAGAGTCGTTCTTTAATGTCTGTTTTCAGGGCATTTTCCCTTCCCTGAACAGAGTAGATGTAATGAATGCAAAGCTGCGTATAGCTGTTAGCCATTTAGTTTGACCTTGCTTTCTTTATCAGTATGTTCCACAAGCTTTTCCAGAAGTAAATCCAATCTG
>DIMZ01000215.1:255-2742 GCA_002425825.1 Cloacimonetes bacterium UBA5553
AACTCTTGGGCATATCGGCATAGAAGGGAGGCAAAAGCCCCGGCTTTACCTTTAGTCGTAATTCTTGCATGTCCTGCGGGTAGAGGCTAAAATAATGCTCGCTTAGGGCACGTACACCCACTAAGCCAAGCTCTCCCTTAAAGAAATTTATGAACTGGGGTAATTCGTCAATCCAAAGCTTTCTGAGGACTGCTCCCCAGGAGGTAACCCGGAAATCATTGGCAAACTTGCCACCTTCTTGTAGGGCATTGGTTTGATACACGTAGTTTTGCAGGTATTCGCTATAGGGATGCATGGTGCGAAACTTCTTTACGAATATTATCTTTCCATCTTTGCCCTTACGTTTTAGCCTGATAAAAGGCCCATAGGTGGGGTTGGGATCTGTTCTCGGCGCGGCAACCTTTTTTAAGATGAAGTGCATCAGTCCATCAATCTCGCGTTTGTGAATCAGCTCAAAACCACAGAAATAGAAGCGTCCTAACATCTCTGTTTCGGATAATGCTCTGTTTTTGCCTTTTGTAGCAGCAAAATACAGGCCTTGAAAAATGGGTAGCTTTGGTGCCACGCGTCTAAACAGGAAGTCGAAGAAATAGATTACTGCACCAAGATAGGGGCTAAACTTCTTGTATAACCAATGCCGTCGCTCAGTAATTGTTTCGCCTTTGCATACAAAGACACCACCGTCAAGAAGAAGCTCATTAACGCGGATCAGGTAGTAGTTCAGCCTACGAAAATCATTAATTCTATGTAAGTTGATAAACACTTGCTGGCTTTCGTCTGGGATGTTCTGAATGTTAAAATACGTTTCAGAATTCAGGATAAGAGTTTTATCCTGGCTGAATCTGGTGAGGTTGAGGAAGTCGTTTAAGAAGGCAAACAGGTCTTGAGACTCTGCCAGATATTTGTCCCACAAGGGCATCAGCAGTGAGTCATCATCTACGTCGGGAGCAAAAGGCAGTGCATAGGGCTCATTGCTTATAACCGGTATTGTATCTGGGTCGCTTAAGAAGAACTTCGGGCTTTGTGATTCTTCCAGAGCAGCCGAACGAGTGATGAGCTTGGTTGAAGCAAAAGTCTCATTCTCTTTGTGAAATCTAAAGGCATAGTACACACTAATGAAGATCAATAGCTCGATTGCAAAGGTGGTAAGTATGGTTCCGAAAACGATGTATCTTGAGTAGTAAAACTTCCCAAAGATATACATTAGCCCCAGAACAGTGGTTATCGCCAGTAAGTTGCTTTTAAATATCCTGTTTACGAAGTCCATAGCACTGGACACTTTCTTTAGTGAAAACTTCTCGCTCCATACACCTGTGCCAACCCAGATTATTAAGAAGGGGACAAAGCTTCGGTAGTAAGTAAGCAGAATACGCCTGGTACCTGCACGTATTTTGGCAGCAAACAGGAAGGCAAAGATTACTATTAGGATGTCCAGAACTATTAATGCGTATTTGGTAGCTTTATACTTCATTACTCAGATTCGCTCCTTTACCAATACTGGATGCCTAATCAAATCCCAATTGAAAGTACCTACGTGATACTCACAAACTATGTTGAATATCCTGTGTATTTTCGGATAGTTCACAATGCAAAAACTGCAACCGATCGGCAATTGCATAACGTACTTATGATCTAGAAAAGAACTCAACCGTTCTTTCCAGTCCCTTTTTGAAGTCCACTTTAACGTTATAGTTAAGTATCTGTTTTGCTTTGTTTATATCGGCTAATGAATGCTTAACGTCCCCTGCCCTATCTGTTTCGAATTTAGGTTCAATGTTTTTACCAAGTATGGTGTTTATCAAGCTAACCAACTCTACTAAAGTGTATCTCTCGCCACATGCGATGTTTATAACCTCTCCCGCCGCTTCTGGAGCCGTGCAAGCTTCAATGTTTGCCCATACGTTGTTCTCTACAAAAGTAAAATCGCGGGATTGACTGCCATCGCCAAATATTACGGGTTCTTTATCTTGCATTATCATCTTAATGAACTTGGGGATAACGGCACTATACTGCGAAGTTGGGTCTTGCCTTGGGCCAAAGACGTTAAAATACCTGAGAGCAACTGTTTCCAGGCCATACAACTGATAAAAAACCTGGCAATAGCGTTCCTGTGCATACTTGGTTAGTGCATAAGGAGACATTGGATTAATTGGCATGGTCTCCACCTTGGGGAGGGTTTCGCTGTTACCGTAGATGGACGAAGAGGATGCACATACAACCCGCTTTACATCAAATTCTTTGGCAGCTTCCAGGATATTAAGCATCCCTAAGATATTCACATCATTTGAGGTGATGGGATCATTTATGGAGCGCGGAACTGATGGAAGCGCACCCTGATGCAAAACAAAATCTACTCCCTTAACTGCTGCACGAACAATATGAAAGCTGCGCAGATCACCCTCAATCATGGTTAGATTGGGATCCTTCATCAAGGGGAGGATGTTCTCCCGTTTTCCGGTGGCAAAATTGTCTAAAACACGAACTTCG
>DIMZ01000215.1:2788-7069 GCA_002425825.1 Cloacimonetes bacterium UBA5553
ACCAGCTCCTCCGGTTACTAAATACTTCATTATTAATCCTCTATAACTGGATTAGTAGCATAGGCTACTCAAAACCCAAAATCTGCCTTTCTTTTTGCAAGTATCTCGTTGAACCGCTCTTCTGTATAGTTTCTCTTCACTTGCATTGCAATATCTTTCTTAACAACTGCCGGAGTTCCTGCTGCCATTACGAATGGCGGAATTGACTTCGTAACAACACTGCCAGAAGCAATGATGCTTCCTTCACCTATTGTTACTCCGGGAAACACAACCACATTAATAGCCAACCAAGCATAGCGCCCAATAACTACGGGAGCTACATAAGACTCCGTAACGTCACTAAAATAATGTACAGGAATCGAGTGAGCAATTATAAAACACTGACCCGATATACTTGCTCCCTCTTCAATTGTTACAAAATATGGGTAAACATCATCAATCGTTACCATCGGTCCCATGTGAACTTTGGGGCCAATATTTACTCCCCTCATCCTCTGTAGCTTAATCCGAACGCCATTATAGGGAATGATTCTGGAAATTACTTGGAGCCAATGATCTTTTGTTCGCACCCATAAGAATTCCATTTTACCAAAAATGCCCTTATAGCCATGATTGATGGCTGCCTGTGTTAGAGACGGAAAGAATGGACGAGTTACACTGAAAGGCATTTGTTGTTTTTTTATAGGAAGAATTGGCTTCATCTATACTCTCCCATCCAATATTAGTTTATCTACATAGCTCCTCATAGTGGGCGCAGAGTAACCGTGCTTCACATAGAACTTAATAATCTCTTCGTAAATCGGTACTGCAGGGGCACCCAGATTTCTGGCTTTCAGTTTAGCTCGAATAACATCGCTCAGCAGATAAGCCAATTGATTGCTCGATCTCCGTTTTATAGTTCTGGGAGCATTGGTTTCATCAATAAGTTCATTGGGGTGAATTACAAATACTGCGGGTTTACCGCTAATGAGGGTTTCATAGTGTAGCACCCTCTGCTGAATTTTGGTAATCTCCGGCATAATCCTCATGGTAGAACCAATAAACGGTAATAATGTGGCAGACATAGGTAATTCTACCAATTCGCTGTTGCCTTTGGAGAATATATCATTCTTCTTAGTGCGGTAAGGTAATCTTGGAGTTTTTAAGAAGCTTAGCTTTTGCATCCCTCCAAAAGACATAAAGAAGTCAAATCGTTGTGATGCAACAGAGCTATCAATTCGGAAGCCCGTCTCTATCAATGCACGGGCAGTTATAGGAGAAACACGTATGGCGGGCGATCGGAAGGATATAACTTCCTGGCCAGAGATATCTTCCAAGACTTTCTTTGAGTAATCCAAATGCCTCTTTTGCTTCTCGAATGGCATTACGTCAAAGCCATTTTCTTTGATGTGAGATTTACCATGAGAGCCAATTTCATGACCATCAGCAATAACCATTCTTACCACTTCCGGATAGAGTTTGGCAATGTAGGCAGTGTAAAAGAATGTGGACTTGATATCATACTTCCTATACAAGTCCAGCAGCAGTGGCATGCCTTCTTTCCAAACTTTTTCTCCGGTATCATCACGTAAATCATTAAACCATATTGAGGTTGTTTCTACATCATTTGAGAGAAGAACTGTTTTATCTTTATCCATAAAATCCTGCCTTACTTATTTGCTGCTTTCCGCATCGATCTTCGGTTGCGATAATACTTCTTATACATACTGTGGGTTATCACAAAAGCGTTCACCGCAGCCCGTCCCCAAAAACTATCCGCCCAATACTCCGGATGAATGGTTAGCATAATATGATCTGGTAGCTTGGGTATATTATTAATAATATCCCATGTAGTAGTAAATGAGAAGGCATATTGAGATTCTACCTTATCACGCAAGGCTATTGTACTGCCATTCCAGCGTTTCGACGTGTCTGATAAATATAAAACATCGTTAAAATCCAAACTGATATACGGCTCACCAAGTAAACCGAAATCCTTAAAAGAATAGGTCTTCCACATGTCTCTATTGTCCACATGCGAGCCTGAACTTCCGTGCATACAGACTGTGCGAACAGGATAAAATTGTCTGAACTTATCCAGATTTAACGTGAAATCACTCTTAGCTCTTTCCAAATCCCCTGCATTTCTGGCAAGGTCTTCATAATGGTAACCCAGTTCATGTCCCGATGCTACCACTTCCTTCAATACATCGGGCTTAAAAGTCCCATTTATGATTCTGAAGTAATACGATGCCTTCACCCCCATTTCTTTCTCTATCCGGATAAAGGGCACTGCACAACTGGCAAACAGGTCTATATCATGCCTGATCAGAACTGCTTTGGGCAGAGGGTTATCAAGGTAGCTTTCAAAGGTTTGAAAGCCATATCCATGCTGGATTAGCCTTTTCAGCAAGTATCGGTAAATCTTGTAGCTAAAATCGTTCATTTATTACTCCGATAACAATTCCTAGTGCTCACGTATCCCCTAGTAAGCATCAATCCTCATCAACGACCAGTGTTCGGGACACAAAGGATCCAAGCCATCAATCAGCCTTTGCTCTCTGTTCATTGAAAGATCAACTGGTCTAACAAGTGCGGGATGACGTCGTCGTCTTGTTACTCTTTGAAGAAGTAAGGGTTCTGCAATAAACCAACTTGATTTCAATACCGTCATCTCTTCACTGTTCAGGTGTACATAATACATACGAATAACGGGCAGGCATAGATTTGATGAAGCAAATTGGAATGCTTTACGCATTGCTGATTTTGTACTTGCTACCCACTCCAACACTTGACTTTGGAGATTTGAGTGTTTCTGGAGAACAAGATAGGCCGCCAGAGAATCATTCTCGTATACATAAACAAATAAGTAACTGCCATGCTTGTAGTGCCATTGGTAATAATCTTCATCTCTTACACTTCTAATAGGCGACTTAATTGAGTCATTAACTCCTATCATTTCTTTTATTCTGGGCTCTACATCAACTTCTATGCGTGCTTGCCTTTTTTGTACTGGTGTTTGATTTGGAGTCATGCCCAGCTTCACTTTCAACAAGCTTATCAGATTTACTTTATATAGATAGTTACGCGGTAGTAGTTTTTCCCAACCAAGCTTAAGACACATTGGAGTGCTAAGGTCATTCGACGATAGATTCAGATAAACACCAAAGTTCAGCCTCTTACAATTCTCTTTTACATAATCCATTGCAAAGTCTGCCATCTTACCATATGCTCCCAAGCCTTGGAAATCTGGATGTATAACTGTATCAGCCGCCGATAACACAAATCTTACTTCATTGCCGAAATAGTATTTGAGAACTACATATGGGGCAATCCCGATCACTCGGTCTCCTGTCATAGCGATTATTACAAAATGCTCATTTAGATAAGGGTTTTCTAGGTATCGCCAAGTAAAAAGGCTATCACGTTCCTCATAACTAAATCTTTTCCAAATGTAACCCAATATTTCTATGGTCTGATGATGAAACTTCTCCTCGTATCTGAGAACATGGACAGTCGGCTTAACTGGTTTGTTAGTATTGGTCACTTTGTACCTCCAATATGCCTGCTATTATTGTGTGTTTAGTGATTATTCATGAATTAATTGATAGCATCCTCTGTAAAGCTAATCTATAGTCGTTTTCATCCTTTCCCCTAAGGAGCTTCTTTGCATAATCCCACTTATTACCTAAAATCAGTTTTGCCAAGACAAATATATCGCTTCCATGAGACAGCCCTTTTCTTGGTACCAGTAGAGGGTCATCATTCTTCGAAAAACATCTGTGATTGGTCGAAAAGGCAAGTTTGATGCCATAATCACGCAATATCTTAACTTCTCTGTTAGAATAGTCTAATCCAAATCTACCATTGGGGTAAGCGAAGTACTTAACAGGCTTGTTGATTAGTGCCTCAAGTTCTGATATGGAAGCCGAAATTTCCCATTCTGCATTTTGGTCATTTTCATTCATAAGAATCGGGTGATGCATTGTATGCGCACCAATCTCAACCAGTCCAGAATCAGCCATTTCCCTCAACTGGTCTAAGCTGATGTTCTTAGCCACTGATCCAAGTTTGTTTGCTCTTTTNNCAAGTAGATAATGCACTATTAATCTCGGAGACCGGCAAAGCTTTACACAAAGCTATAGCAGGAAACTCCCGCAACTGCTCCGCCTTGGATTTAAATACCTCAGATTCTAATAATATGCTTCTTAATACTTCTTTATCTGCAGCTTTAATCTTCTGAAACCAAAAGCTTTCGCCTCTTGTAGTTGCTTGGGGAGATACATAGATTGACACTGGAAC
>DIMZ01000007.1:0-3604 GCA_002425825.1 Cloacimonetes bacterium UBA5553
CTTTTTCATGTCCAGCACATCGCGGATTCTGCCTGCGATGTCTTTCATTTTAAACGGCTTCATCACGAAGTCGCTAATACCTTTTTGCCGTGCATCTTCCACAGAGATAAGGGTTGTGAAGCCTGTGCAGATGATAATTGGTATCTCAGGCTTTATGCCAAGCAGTTTCTGAGCAAGATCAACACCATTCATATAGGGCATAGTGGTATCGGTTACCACCACGTCTATGCGGGAGTGATACTTGGAGAAATGCTCGTATGCCTTGCGGGGATCGGTGAAGCCTTCCACTTTATAGCCCATGCGCATCATGCCCTGACGGAATACATTTACCAGGCTGGGTTCATCGTCCACGAACATAATGCTTTCCGTTCCGCTGGTATCAACTGCTTCCACTACTTCCGGTGCGCCTTGATGCCACTGATCGGGAGTGTATTGGGGTAGATAGACCGTGAAAGTGGTTCCCATTCCTATTTCGCTTTCCACACGCACAGCACCGTGGTGGGATTGGACAATGCTGTGAACGATAGACAGTCCAAGTCCGGTTCCTTCGTTGGCACTTTTGGTGGTAAAATAGGGATCGAAGATATGGTCAACAATGCTGGGGTCTATGCCCGTGCCATTGTCACGTACCGATATCTTCAGGTATTGGCACTGCTCCAGCTCCGGGAAGGCTTGCATATCGCGGCTACGGAAGGAAACGCTTTCTACCGATATCTCCAGTAAAGCTCCTTCCCTGTGCAGGGCATGCATAGCGTTTGTACCGAGATTTATAATAATCTGATGCACCTGACCAGGAACGGCAATAACCGTGCTTTTTTCTGCTTCGTAACGCTCTTTTATCTTTATGGAGCGGGGCAGATATGAACGCAGGAACCTTACTGATTCCTTAACGTGATCTACCAGCTCTATCACTTCGGTCTTAGATTCTTCCTGGCGTGAGAAGGAAATAAGGTGGCTTATCATCTCTTTGGCGCGGGTGGCACTCTTTAGCACTTCCACAAGGTTCATAGCGGAGTCGGACTCGGGATCAAGATCATCTCCGGCAAGCTCAGTGTAACCAATAATCGCGCTTAGGATATTATTGAAGTCATGCGCAATACCACCGGTAAGACGGCCAATGGCTTCCAAGCGCTGGGTGCGTTTTAGCTGCTCATCCCGCAGGATTTCGAAGGTTACATCTTTGCAACTGGCGATAATACTGGAAAGCCTGCCATCGTTATCAATAACGGGTTTCACCACCATATCCAGAGTAATTTTGGGGCCATCTTTGCGAATCATGTCTATCTTGCCGTGCCAAGGCTGAGAAGACCGCACACGCAGCCAGGATTGTTTCATTTCCGAGCGGCTGGTGGGCTCGAAAGGCAAATACTCGAATGGCTTGTCCAACAGCTCTATGCGTCTGTAAGAAGTTATCTTTTCGAAGATAGTGTTTACATACTGGATAATGCCTTCCGGTGAGAAGATTATTATGCCTTCGCCGGCTTGCTCAATGGCTTGAAACAGCACATTAAGGTTCTCGTCGGTCTGTTTTTTGTGCAGGGCGAAAGCAATTTGCTCGGAAACTGATTCCAGCAACAGCTTATCTTCATCGTCGTATAAGTCGGGTTGGGAGTAAGACTGCACTACAAGCGCACCAATAACCTTGCCAGACAGGATTAGCGGAATACCCAGGAAGTTTTTGCATTCATAGCCCATAAAGCCAATGTCTTGCGTGCGCTGTTTCACTGCTTCATAATCCAGCAGCAAGGTCTTTTCCTCGCTAATAATCTGCGCGGTTAAAGATTTGCTGTCATCGGCAACAACAGGCGAGGAATCTTCATTCATCTCGTCCACCAGATAGGGGAAAGTGATAAGATTGCTCTTGGCATCGTAGAGGGCAATGTAGAAATTCGTAACGTCTATCACTCTGCCCAGTGATTCGTGGATGGCGTGGAATAGATCGTCTAAAGACACCTCGATATTCACGGCATGGCTAATCTTGTGCAGAATGGTGGTTACTACTTCAGAGCGATATACAGGCGTCATATCGGTTAGAATAACGGCAAAAGATTGTTCCTTACCACTCAGAATAGGGATAAGAGTTTGTTTGTGGGCATGAAGTTTGTGCTTGGCATCCAGGAAGCTGTATTCAGCCATTCTGTATGCATTGGGTGGGTCGGCAAGAACTTCCAGTATCTTATCTTTGTTCATCACAGGGGGCTTCTCAAGACTTACACGCTGGTTAAACTCACTATACAAATCCCAAAGATACTTGCCCACCATGCTTTTGGCAGGAGCACCAAAGTGCGTTTCCATAGCCTTATTCACCAGTATTGCTTTTCCCTGTGCATCCAGCAGCATCATACCTTCCGATGCTTGCTCAAATATGCAGCGGAAAAGGGCTTCGCGCTCTTCAAGCTCGCTTCGAATAAGTGCCAGCTTGGTCATATCCTGCATGGCACATATTACGTTTTCGTAGTCTCTTATCTCCTCACCGGGTATGCTCCACGAAATGTTGAAATGAAGTCTGTTACCAAGCATGTCATAGTTTATACCATGACCTTCAAAATACTTCCTGCCTTCGCCCAAGGCCAATACCGATTCCAAGAGGCAGTCCATTGCATCATCTTTGAATATCTGGTGCACATTGTCATACAGCTCTTGCTTGGTCTTGGCTTTGTATAGCCACAGCGTGGTGTTGTTCACATCCACAACCTTTAGCTGTCTGATACAATCCATAAACTGCTCGGGATAGGTGTTAAAATGAGCTCTCAGGTCGGTAACCCCTGTAGCCCTTATCTTGTTTATACTATCGATAATGCCAGAGAAGTCTTCCACCCATAATGAAACAGGTGACTGGTCAAACAGCATCCGGTAGAAGGCATGGTTTATAGAATTCATACTTCCTGCTTAAGTATTCTTTGCGTCTCCAAGGCTATCATAAGTTCTTCGTTTGTAGGTATCTTTAAGACAGTTACATTGGATTCGGGTGTGCTAAGTATCTGAATATCGTCTGTAAACTTAGCATTTTCTTCTAAGTTCAGCTTTATCCCTATGGCATCCATGTCGCGGCAAACTTGCTCACGCAGAATAGGCATTCTTTCACCAACTCCACCGGTGAAGATTAGAACATCCACTCCATTCAGCGCAGCAAAGTAAGCACCAATGTATTTCTTAATTCTGTAGCAATACACATCGTGGGCTTGAATTGCCTTGGGATTGTGGCGAATAAGTATTTCATCTTCAATCTCGCGCATATCGTTGGAAATGTGGGATAGCCCCAGCATACCGCTTTTCTTGTTCAAAATTGCATTCACTTCATCTACGCTAAGACCAAGCTGCTGCTGCATATGAATGGGTATGGCGGGATCCAGATCACCGCAGCGAGTACCCATCATCAGCCCTTCAAGGGGGGTTAAGCCCATGGATGTGTCTATAGATTTGCCACCATCGATAGCTGTAATAGACGCTCCATTGCCTAAGTGGCATGAGATTATCTTCAGGTTGGCAAGGTCTTTGCCCAGAAACTCCGCTGCCTTCATGCTAACGAACTTGTGGCTAGTGCCATGAAAGCCGTATCTGCGGATTTTGTAAGTATTATAGAACTCAAGGGGTAGCGGATATT
>DIMZ01000007.1:3664-6969 GCA_002425825.1 Cloacimonetes bacterium UBA5553
CTATGCCTTTAAGGTTGGCAGGATTGTGCAGAGGAGCAAGTGAGATGCATTCATTCATTACTTCCACCACGTGGTCTGTAACCTTAACCGCATCGGAATAATGCTCGCCGGCGTGCACTAAACGGTGTCCCACGGCATCTATCTCAGTTAAGCTGCCAAGCACACCATTATTCTCGTCTATCAAGGCATCAAGTATCAGTTGCAGGCCTTGCTCGTGGTTATCGATAACCATTTCGCGTTTCTTCTTGGTAAAATTAGGGCTCTTATAGGTAAATAATGCTATGTCTTCGCCAATCTTCTCGGCAATGCCTTCGGCCATTAAGTCTTTGCTTTCCATATCGATAAGCTGATATTTAATAGACGAGCTTCCGCAATTCAAAACTAATATCTTCATGTACTCCCCTTTGAGTATGGTTTTCTTTGGGGCAGATAAAACAAACTACTGATATGTGTCAAATAGTTTTTGCATCTTGCTTTTATGACGCTTAAACACTGCAGAACAGCACCATGCAGCAAATTACTTCATTAAGGTTATCTTTTTGCTTACACTACCGTTAGGATAGCTGAACTTCAGTAGATAAACACCAGAGCTAAGGCTTCGTTTTTGGTCATTTAGCCCGTCAAACTGCAAGCTGTGTGCCCCTGCATCTTTGGTCTCCGAAGCCAATGTCCTAATCTTTTGACCCTTTAAGTTATAAAGGACTATGCTGATCTCTCCCTTTACAGGGCTTGTATAATGGATTGTAGCAGTGGGATTGAATGGATTGGGACTGCAGGATATACTGCCCAATCGTGGTGGTATTACTGCGTCTGAGTTATTTGATCCTGCAATAAGCTGGGGCAATATCTGCTGCAGGAAAGCCCTCACTCCATCGAACTGCATATAATACAGGGGAAATCCCAGCAAAAGTAAGCTTCCGTTTGAGCTGTGAGTAAAGCCTATACATTTGTTATTGCCGGTGGAAGCTGCACTCATGGAGGCGGTATAAAAGCTGTTTGCTGCATTGTCGAAAGTGTATATCTGGGGCAGCATATTATTCCAACTGGAAGCAGTTTTATTGGGATCAACAAACAAGCTTGGGTATATGTCTGAATACGCTCCTACTAAGCCGGCATTGTTATCATAATTCAAGCTAACCCCGCCCATAAAACGCTGAATAAAGGCATTGCTAAACACAGATGGAGTTTTCCAACTGGATAGCAACAGCTTACCTCCGCCCTGAATGTAACCGCTGATGTGTTGCAGGTTATCTTGCAGCAGGTTCTGAGAAAAGTCGTCTGCATACCAAAGCACCACCTTGTATCTTCCCAGGGTTGCCAGAGTAGGCATACCATCTATGGCACAATCCCAAAAGTCTGGCTGCATGGGTTCCACAGCCGAGTAGTAAAAAGCATCCACCTGTGCATCAGTAGGGCTGATCCCAACGCCTGTGCCATCTCTGGTTTCATCCACCAATAGCAGGTCAAATTCAAAAGTGCATGGCATAGGTGTGGCAGTGGCGATATTTGAGAATGCAGAAGCATAGCCTCCCGAACTTAGCACCCGCACCGCATACTGGTAGCTTACATTATTCACGGCTGAGGTATCCACATATGATGTGCCAGTTACCGGCACACTGGTTAACAAAGACCAGGCTTGCTGGGGAGAAGTTCTGCGATACACCAGATAGCCGCTATCCACACCGGGACTGAACACATTCCAAGACATTAAAACAGACTGATGCGATGGTATGCACTCTGTTAAATGAGGTTTCTTCTCGGTTATCTGGCGTAGCATTGTCCAATGGTTAAAGTTTGCTGTTATGGTTGTATCTTCCAAGGGGTGAGCATACAGGAACTCGGTGCCTTGTCCCGTTGGACTTGCTATGGCGCAGAGAGAATCCGCCACTCCGGCATAACTGAACCTGAAGGGTACTTCCAAATGGAACTGAGTGTTTGTGGGAGAAGTGCTTTTGGCAATTATCTTTACCCGTGATATATCCTCAGCTTGCCAAACGCTATACTCCAGCGATGGTATTCCAGTGCCATATATCCACTGGTTAAAGAACTGACTAAGGCTAGTCCCGCTTATCTGCTCTGCCATTGCCTGAAACTCAGCGGTAACCACATTGCCGTGCTTATATGTGGCAAACCATTGCCGCAATAGCTCAAAGAAGCTCTCATTACCCATCTTCAACCGCAGCATATGCAAAACCGATGCTGCCTTTTCATAAGAGGGAGGAGCGAAGTAGTTAGTAAAGCTCGGGTTATATATCCTTTGTGGCCCATAGCTGGTTTCCCAGGTGTTGTAGTATTGATGGTAGCTGGAGTTCACATATGCTGCTGCCGATTCCCAGCCGAAGCGTTTGTCTGTCCAGAGATGCTCACTATAGGTAGCAAAGCCCTCAGAAAGCCATACATCCTTGAAGTCCAAAAAGCTAACTGCATTACCAAACCATTGATGTGCAAGCTCATGAGCTATTGTAACCTCATGGGTTCCGTTACCGGTTATAAGCGTATTGCCCAAGGTGGTCATGGTTTGGTGCTCCATTGCGGCAAATGTGCTCATATTAACCGTGGCGTGCCCATACTTTTCAAAAGGATACGTTCCAAATAGCTCCGAGAAGTAGCTAATCATTTCTGGCACCCGCTGAAAGTCTAACAACGCATTGTTATACTGGCTTTGCATTACAAAGTTCTGCACAGGCAGGTTATCCAGCTCAGGTACAGTCTGGTTTATTTCCACATAGGGGGCGGCGGTAATGCACACCAGATATGTGGTCATGGGATTGCTGCCAAGCCAACTGGTGGTAGAAGTGCCATTACCATTGTTTACAATTCCGCTGCGCAATCCATTAGCCGCCACCTTCCAATCGCTACGCATGGTGATGTGCAAATCCACTATTGCCTTATCCCAGGGATGGTCATAACAAGGCCACCAATACCTTCCGGCATCGGGATCGGATATGGTAAACACAGAATTAGCACTAAATATCATGCCTATTTGATACACATTGGGAGATAGGCTTGGTACACCGCTATAGAACACCTGAGTAGTAAATGTCTGTCCTGCTGGGATGTTCAAAGTTATGTTCAGCAATCCTCCGGAATGAGTATAGTTTGCTGCCTGCCCGTTCACCAAAACGGATGAAACGGTTAAGGACGATAGTTCATAGGTGATGGATGATAGCGTTTGTTCGGCTAGCACCGTTGCCAACACATTACCCTGAATGAATCTGGTGCTGTCGTTTATGTTTAAGGTAATCACATACTTTTGCACATCGAAGCCGTGTGCCGAATCCGCACGCGTGGCTTCATACATTTTG
>DIMZ01000007.1:7007-7288 GCA_002425825.1 Cloacimonetes bacterium UBA5553
ACGGCAAACGCTTGCGTGATGCAGATGCATCCCATGTGTGTTGGGCATATAGCCCGGCTGAGATAATTAGCATGGCTATAAAAAGCAATAATATCTTGTTCGTGGCTTTAATCATCATGTCTCCATCCCGTCTATGATCAATATTGTTCTAAACTTATCGTTTCCTAATCTGCTAAAGACACTTGCAATTATGTTTCCATTGTTGCAGGAATATTGGTGACGGGGTAGGCAATGATGCCTTGATTAACACTTCTTTACGCCAGCACCTATTTCATCAGCAC
>DIMZ01000007.1:7385-7782 GCA_002425825.1 Cloacimonetes bacterium UBA5553
TGCACTGTATGCGTTCCCGCTGCCATATCGGCAGATAAGAGCTTGCGCACCAACTGCCCCTTCAGGTTATACACGCCAAGCTCTGTTAATCCACCCACAGGCAAGTGGAAGCGGATGGTGGTCTCGGGATTAAAGGGATTGGGATAGTTAGTAGCAGATATACCTCCGCCAAGCTGAGGGATTACGGGATCATCATTCGCCACAGGGGGAGCACCAAACTCATAGCAGCCCATGTCTATTACACTATTCCAAACGCGCATATTACCCGCCAGGTCATAAGGCAAAAGGCTTAGGCCGCTTATGTCCGGTGTTCCCGCGTCTATGCAGGGGGAAGCATCGGCAAGGCGCAGATAATTTGCGCTACCGGCGGTAGTACTGGCAAACAAAGAACCTTCGC
>DIMZ01000045.1:0-3080 GCA_002425825.1 Cloacimonetes bacterium UBA5553
TTATGAGCCCGACGAGCTACCAACTGCTCCACCTCGCGTCATGGTTTAGTCATAAAAATCGGGGACGTGTTTCTGTCAAGCAGAAAGTTGGGATTTGTTTCGCAACAGCCCATTGTCTCTGTCATTGTTCTTGATATAAACCCTCACACCAAACTTCAATTCACCCACACTTGGACAAATGGGGATAAANNTACTTTTCTGGATTCCCGACTTCTCGGGAACGACAGGAAGCTTTGGAAAGCTACGATACGGAATAGATTCAGCATAAGGAGGACGCTACTTCCGTAGCGCAGATACATAGGCTTCGGTGCTCTGCTTTGAATTAGCTGAAATATAAACCCTCAGCCCAAACTTCAAATCGTCCTCACTTGGACAAATGGGGATAAAGCCTTATATGGTGCGGAGATATGATGGATTATGGTTGGACTTGGACAGCTGAGGGGTCAGTCGAGATAAGTCGATTCTGAAAAGCCGCAACTGAAGTGATAAAAACCCGTTATGAAATCTATCCAATTCCTGATGCTTACAGCGATGACTGTGATGCGCTTGCCGGTGAACTCACCCAATAGATTTGCTCTGATAGCTTACATGTATTTTGTCTACTTTCTGAAGGGTGTGAGTGGGGATTGATACGTAATTTCGGTTGCTGTAGGCTCGGATGCCAATCCGAAAGCGCTATCGTCGCTTTAGCAAGCGACATTACGTTATCTCGGATGCTGCAGGCTCGGATGCCAATCCGAGTGCACAACGTATCGTCGCTTTGGCAAGCGACACTACGGCTTATCCAACATCCTTACATAATCCTGGTTGAGATAGCTGCCTTTCCACTGTTTCCAATCATCAACCAAGTGCGCTTTTACCGGATTCTTGATAATGTAATGCATAGTATTGTAGAACTCTCTCTCATCCCTTACCATACGGTCGTAACTTGCTTCATGCCATAGGCTTCCTTTCCTGTTCAATACTCTGTTTATAGAATTGGCTGTGTATCTTTTCCAAGTATAGACGATATGAGCGGGAGAGTATATCTTGCCGGATTCATGTAGTAGAGGGTTGATAAGTATATGCACATGATTTGGCATAATGCAGTATGTTACAAGCTGATACCGCTGTTCATCAAAGTATCTGAACGCTCTGCAATAATGCTTTGGATATCCTCAAGATCAAGGATTTGAGGTGCCTGCTTAGAGTTAGCCAGTAATTCGTCGAACCAGGCAAAAAACAAACCATCCTTACTTTTTGATGCTTCTACTTGTTCTAATTCGCTAAGCTGTTGATATGCTTTATACCAGTTTTCTTTTCTGAGATTTAGTTCTTTTATCATGGGCTTCGGCAGGGTGAATTTTAGCCTGAAGGTTATGAATATTGGTTTACCGATATCGAATAGATGCGGAAGATGATTGGATTGGTAGCTGTACTTGATGTTATCCTGCGAGATGTTATCGTTGTTTACCATTATCCTCTCCTTTTTATTTGGGGCTCTGGTGCTGTAGGCTCGGATGTTGTAGACTCGGATGCCAATCCGAAAGCGCTATCGTCGCTTTGGCAAGCGACATTACGTAATCTCGGATGCTAATCCGAGCGAATAAAATGCCGTCGCTTTGGCAAGCGACGCTACGGTCTGGGTGTAGTTTTATAGCTTTGTCCCATTGCCCCAAGCACCGTGCAAAAGCATAGTTTGCATTAGGCAAAAAAAACATAACCATAAATCAGGGGAAAACCCTGACGCAGCGGAAGCCTACATTGCAGAAGATGTCAGAAGCACCGACGTAGCCCCGACCGGAAACGGTGCAGTTGTAGGCACCGTTGCACCAGCCACCGCCGCGTAGCACACGGTAGGACCCGCTAACTGGACCTGTCGGATTGGTCTGGTTGCCACTGGGATAAGAGTCACAAATATCCCAGCACAATTCCCAAACGTTACCACTCATATCAAAGGTGCCGAGTTCATTGGGGTCTTTTAGTCCGACGTCGTGGGTACGTCTGCCCAGACCATCACCAATGTTTGAGTTTTCATAATACCATACTACATTGCCAATGGAATTACTTCCACTATAGGTATAGCCCTGGCTATGGTTACCACCTTTGGCAGCAAACATCCATTCCATCTCAGTGGGCAGGCGATAACCATTGGCGCCCCAGTTACAGGATACCAATTCGTGGTTTGTATATGGATAGTCATTCACCCATTGATCCCATCCTGTTGGCCAGTTATCAGGATTGGTGCCAAAGCTGTCATAGCTATAGGCAGGTGTTAGCCCCTCCTGCATGCTGCGCCGGTTGCAATACTCAATGGCATTGAACCATGAAACCTGCTCCACTGGCCGGTTGGGATTGCCAGGTAAGTATGATGGATTCGTCCCCATCACCGCTTGGTATTCTGCCTGTGTCACCTCATATTTGTCTAACCAGAAAGAAGAAAGGGTGATCATAACCTCAGGACTCGGATAGCTGCCATCCCCCTCTTGCCGGCTGAAAGTTCCATCATCAACCTTAATGAAAGAAGTGAATTGCTCATCATTCTGGATGGGATTGTCCCGGGCTATAATCTTAATTTTATAATTTGTACCCTCTATCATATTGTCATCCATAGGTATNNAATCTGTTTGTTCATTCCTGGTGCAATCTGATCTCCGATGTCTCCACTTATAGCTGTGGGTATAATATTATAGTTCAGTCCGTTATCTGCAGAAACAAGAATGGATATCTTGCAAACCGCATAAGCCGACAAGCTATAATTGATAGTAACATTTGTGGGTGTTGAGGTGACAATAACATTGCTAACCACTGGGGCAGCAGCAAAGAGCATTAGATTGAGAAGCAGCAGGATTGAGGTAACTAATATGTGTTTCATCTCTCATTCCTCACTTGACAATCATTAGTTTAGCGGATTGGTTTGTACTGGGAGATTTGAGAGATACAATATAGATTCCGCTACTGCAGATTTGCCCTTTAGTATCCATGCCGTTCCAATTGAGCAGATGATTGCCTGACATCAGTGAATACCCATGAATTCTTTGTCCAGCAATATTATAGATTGAAACTGTAGCTTCTTCGTTTGCCTTTACGAACACCTCAAT
>DIMZ01000045.1:3155-3374 GCA_002425825.1 Cloacimonetes bacterium UBA5553
ATGCGTTATCCTGTATTGACGAAGGATTGTAACTGATTGTAAAAGTCTCCGATTCTACAAATCCCGTTAGGGCGAAGATGCTCACATACAAAAAGAGAAAAGCAACCAGAATTGCCATTACTTTCATTACCTACTCCTGTTTTTGGTTATTAAAGATAAGTTGAGTCCCAAATGTTGGTGTTAACTCCAACTTATTGTTTATCTGGTTGTTTGAGGGCA
>DIMZ01000137.1 GCA_002425825.1 Cloacimonetes bacterium UBA5553
GCAGTTTTCGGGGGTACGGTCAATGAGAGTTCTCCTTGTTCGAAGAATCATGTACCATGGTGCTAATCCCCTTAACCTACTAAATAAGTATAAGTGGTGTGCATTGGACATCAATTTCTCGGAACAAGATGCCTCCCAATACTTCGTAGTTAACCCAAATCCCCCTGGAGATGAAATTTCCGGAGCAAGCTATTTCCCCTATGAAAACCCTAACTCATTAGGGATAAGTACAGATCGCGGATATTTATACTTTGATGTTAGAAACAATGGTGTTTTTTTAAGGCTTGAGGAAGATACCATTGATCCAAAAGTGCGGACATTAAGGGAAGCAATTGAGCAATATTGTATTCAGGATGATCCTGTTGTAAGTAGAACCGAGTATTCATATGGTTGGGAGATTTACACTGATCTTAGAGATAAAAATATACTTACTCCCGTAGTTCAAACTGCTAAATGGGCAAATAACACCCCTTTATCCCAAAATATTGTTACTTGGAAGGATTGGGGAAATGGTAAGTGGGATATGTACAAAACATTTAGTTGGAATGGGACTGGAACTGGCAATTTCACATCTAACTGGTGGAACAGCCAAAGTGAACCAACATATACAGATGGGTGGCGCAAGGAGCGTGAGGTAATTGCCCGTGACGCTTATGGCAACATACTTGAAGAGGTTGGCAAAGACGGGATTCATACTGCCAACCAATACACGTACTGGCATCCTATTGAGAATAGTAATTTAGTGAATTATGCCCTCGGAGGCCAGATCGTGAACTCTACTCATAATGAGGCATATATCTGTGGTTTCGAAGGGGATAACACAGAATGGGGATATTTAGATTCTGCGACGAACCAGAAAATAACTTCTCAGGAGTCATTCACTGGAAATAAATCTGTTGAGATCGATGCCTTTGCACACTGGAACCCTCAAGATCAAAACAACATTTCAGGGTCATCATACATGGCTTATCACTCACTGGTCAGCCCTAATATTGATCAAAATGGAGCCTATCTACTTTCAGCTTGGGTAAAGGCTTATGAAATCCCGAGTTACTCCGGTCAGGACTATATTGGGATACGTATGAAAGTCAAGATCGGGGGAGTATGGCAAGAAGCATATTCAGTAGTTGAGAAACTAACGATACAGGACCTGGGAAAGTGGACAAAGCTCGAGTGTACCTTAGATTTATCGGAAATAGAGGGTAACGTAGACGAACTTCAAGCTATGCTGGTCAACTACACAGCAGACTATTCAGTTAACAATACCGATCCATATCCATCGCTTCCGGCCTATCCCGCATACTTTGACGAAGTAAGATTTTTACCCTTGGATTCAGTCTGTAAAACATCCGTCACTGATCCAGTTTATCTTCAGAACACATCAGAGTGCGATGATAATGGTAACTTGACCAGAATGACGTACGACAGATTCAGAAGACCAGAGCTTGCTTATCGAGATGATGATCAGGTATGCACGGAAATCAAGGGGTTTGCTTACTTCCAGTCTGTGTCATCGACACCAAGCGGAACCTATAATGATGAAAAACCGAATCAACAAACCCAATTCTATTCGCGGACTGGCCTTGTGGACAATTTCGACTATAATGAAACTGAGTTTGTTTTGTCTTGGGGTAATAGTTCAGGATCATGGAGCAATAATGATGGTGTCCTTTCAATCCCCCAAAGCAGTGGTGTGAAGTACATCGCAAAACCTCTCCCACAAGATGGCATTATCGGATATCAATGGAACATCTTGGAGTTTTCCGGTAATGAAACAGGCTTTTCGCTTTATNNTCATCTTCAGCCTATGGGTATAAGCTCAAAGTCACTTCCAACAGTGTCAGTTTGATATACAGCAACCCCCAAGGGGGGCAGGTATTGACTACCCAATCTATTAGTCCGGAAACGATCATTGGACAATGGTCAGTTCTATATGATAAAAAAACGCTATCTGCTTATCATAACGGACTAAGGATACTTAGCTTCAACTTGCCAATAAATCAGCAGCTTTCATCAGGTGAGTACTGCTCATTCTATACGAATAATGCCAGAGTTGTGATTGATAACTTTGTAGTATATAAATCACCCACAATCACAGCTAGCTTTACAGATGGCATTAGTCGAATTATCCAAACCCAAAAGCATGAGAACAATGCTCTCCAGGTCTCAGCACAATTCTATGATGACATTGGACGTCCTGTAGTTCAGACTAAATCTGTTAAATTTGAACATGAGTTGATCTCATACAGAAGTGGATTCGCAGCTTATAGCCCTGCTACTGGATTGACCGGAGACATTATTGCCGAGTTTCCATTGGATAATAACTACCCATATACTCGCACTAAATATGAACAAGCACCGACTACGCGCAAAAAGGAAATCGGGCTGCCTGGGCAACAATTCGCAATACAAGGTGATTCTCCTCATACAGCGAGTATTCAATATGGGTTTAATCCAAATGCATACTTGACAAGTATTGGAGTGTCAGGATTCCAATATTATACTTTCCCCCACTTTACAGGAACGCTAGAGACGGATCCTCAAGGTATAATAACTTTCAGAGTTTACGATGTTCTCGGTAGAGAAGTAATGGTTGTCACGGATGCCGTTGCCACGGGAAAGAAGCTTACCACAGAAAACATCTACAATGAAAGAGGACTGATTACTCAAAAAAGACTGCCAAATTACTATAGCCCACCACTTAACTCATCTCCCTCAAATTGGGTAGTATCCTTTACCTATGATCATTACGGAAATCTCCTATCTAAGACATCACCTGACTACGGAACGGTCGAATACAGGTATGATACTGCAGACAGGCTGGTTTCCCAAAAGGATGCAGTCAGTGCCCAATCAAATAAGATAGTATATTATCAATACGATAGCCTTAGCAGACTCGTTGAGACCGGCACTATACTGGGAGTATTGGTGAACGGTCAATTAGTGTATAATGATAACCAGAAACTATGGCTTCAAAGAAACAGCTATGATAGACTCGGCACCCAATGCGGATTGCGTAATGCGTTGTATGAAACACAGACGAGGAACTCAACTAACTTAGCGACCGTGATAGAGAGATATAAATACGACCGCTATGGCAACACCACAGAGAAAGCTGTATCAAGCTCGTCCTTCGATCCGAACACTTACTATGCTACAAAATACACTTACGATCCTGCCGGAAACGTAACACGGATTGAATATCCCCAATGTGATTACCCCAGCCAGNNCATAACGAACTACTTACCCCACGATTACTTTGCGCTAACAAGTATTAGTAACGGCACGGAGGATAAACCAGCCGAGATCACTATACAGCCCGGTCAAGACATCACTTTCAAGGCTCAAGAGTCAGTAACATTGTTACCGGGATTCACTGTAAAAGAAGGTGCCATCTTCAAATCGGAGATAGGAGTTGTATCTACCCGCCCGATTGAGTATGTTACGTATAGCTACGATAACGATAAACGAGTCAAAACAATTGGAACTGTCACTAACCCTAACCGTTATGCTGAATACACATACGGGGACAATGACGAATTGATCCAAGAGAGAATCAACAATCGCAATAATACCTACTTTGACATCAACTACTCCTACAACTCACCCCTATGGCCTCTTTCCATAGCAAGTGATCTCTATCTGGAAGAGCTTAACTATACCGGCAATTACAATGGAAATGTCTCGAGTATCTGTCATACCGTCTTCGATTACCCCCAAAACTCTTACTTGTACAATTTCCAATGGGATACTGCCGGACGCCTGATAAGTGCTAATAATCCTGCCGATCCCACGGGAACAAATTACAACTATACTGCCATTGAATATGATGCCAATGGCAATATCATGGCTTCAGAAAGATCCACCGCATCTCAGTTCAGGAGCTACAACTACAGCTTTCTTCCCGGCACAAATAAGGTTAACCAAGTGAGTTACGTGTATGGAAGCAATAGGCAGGGCGCAAATCAGATAACTACTCACAGCAATTACATATATGATGCTAATGGCAGCGTTCTGTCATCTGCGAAGCTCAATAAGAATCTCCTCATGGACTACGATCTCAGGTCAAATCTTGTCTCCTCCATAGCAGTAAACAATCAATACATCATAG
>DIMZ01000236.1:0-182 GCA_002425825.1 Cloacimonetes bacterium UBA5553
CGTAGCATTCCAATGCTACGCCAGAAAGCTAATTAGATCATAAAAGTGAAACACAAACTGAGGTTTAGCAATTAGAAAGAGATTGACAAATATCCCCTGCACGTAATTTGGAAGGCATAGGTGATGGAGTTCGCCTTTAACCGCCTCGGCTGATGACTCCTGGATTATTAACATAGAATGAG
>DIMZ01000236.1:208-535 GCA_002425825.1 Cloacimonetes bacterium UBA5553
GGTTTCAGTCTGATGATAGTGGTTATTGTGTTGGGAGGTTGGTTTTGGGGCAGGGTTTCCAATAGAGTTAAGCTTCCTGCAATCCTGGGAATGCTGTTATGGGGCATGCTGATAAACCTGCAATGGGGCAGCAATATTCCGGATTCCCTGTGGGAGATAGCCCCATTCCTGAAGTCCCTGGCCTTAATTGTGATATTGTTACGCGCCGGGCTGGGGATAAACCGTCTGATGCTGAGAAAATCCGGTATAACAGCCGTTCTTATGGGTTTTGTGCCTTGCTTAACCGAGGCATTGGGTTTAACCTTTGCCTTCCGATACCTCATGGGC
>DIMZ01000236.1:551-7211 GCA_002425825.1 Cloacimonetes bacterium UBA5553
CATGGTGGCTGCAATGGCGGCATTCATTCTATCCGCAGTCTCACCGGCAGTGGTTATTCCTTCCATGATAAATCTTAAAGCCCGGGGGCACGGGGCGAAGAAGCAGATTCCCACCATGATTCTTGCCGGGGCTTCCATCGATGATGTGGTGGCATTCACGTTCTTTACCCTCTGCATGAACCTGGCACTTGCAAAGCATGCCAACCTCTGGGTGAGTATTCTTAGCATCCCATACGCCATTTTAGGCGGCATTGCTGCCGGGTTACTAATGGGATATGTGCTGATTCAGGTGTTCAGGCGGGTGAAAGCTCCGATCAGAGCCACAGAAAAGATGTTGATGCTGATAACCTTTTCGTTACTAATGCTGGAATTGGGGAATAGGATTCATATAGCAGCACTGCTTGGAGCCATGACCACCGGATTTATCCTCTACGAGAAAGAAAACCAAATTGCCAACCAGCTTTCTGCCAAGCTAAGCAAATGGTGGATATTCGCAGAAATCATCTTGTTTGTTTTAATCGGCATGAGCGTTCAGCCAGTCCACATCTACAAAGCAGGCTTGCGTGGCCTGGCAGTAATCGCGATTGGGCTGTTGTTCAGATCGGTGGGCGTGATTATCGCCACCGCGTTTTCCCGGCTGAACAAAAAAGAAAAGCTGTTTTGCATTATTACCTATTTACCAAAGGCAACAGTGCAGGCTGCGTTGGGAACAGTTCCCCTTGCTATGGGCTTTGCCGAGGGGCAGGCAATCCTTTCTGTGGCGGTGATGTCCATTTTAGTTACCGCTCCACTGGGCTTGTTTCTGATCCAGGTTTTTGGCAAGAAGCTGTTGAAGATAGATTTATGAGGTGTTCTCCGCCAGGGCTTGGTAAAGAAATAGCTTGTCATAATTATGCGCTTGTCGCGAATTGCATCAAAGCAAGCAGGGATAGATATTGGAGAATGATTTATGGATTACAAAGAGCATTATCGCATAGATGCAGAAGAGTTTGACTATTGGGGAGAAGACCAGTTTTCTTTAACCGAGAAACGGCGTAATCAATATACCTTGAAGCTGGCAAACATTCAAGCCGGACAAAAGGTTTTGGATATTGGCAGTGGCAGAGGCTGGTTTAGCCTGCTTGCTGCATCCTACAATGCCGATACCACTGCCGTAGATCTCAGCCATACTAATCTGGAGCGGATTAAGCAGAGCGACGATCGCGTAAAAACCTTATTGGCAGATGCTATAAATACCGGGGCAGAAGCAGGTTCTTATGATCTGGTGGTAGCTCTGGAAGTGTTGGAGCATATTACCAATCCGGAACAAGCACTTCAGCACTGGGTAAGCCTGTTAAAACCCGGTGGCAGGCTGCTGATAACCGTTCCATACAAAGAAAAGCTGCGTTATGAACTTTGCATCCATTGTAACAAGAAAACTCCTCACAGTGCACATTTACATAGCTTCAGCCGAGAGAAGCTATGTGCCTTGATACGCAGCAGTGGGCTTAGAGTGGTTAGCACAAGTCTCTTTTGCCATAAGCTAATGCAATTCTTGCATCTGGATATGCTTACCCACAGATTGCCCTACCTGGTTTGGCGGTTCTTTGATGCCATATCTGCCCTGTCGGGAGATAAATATAATTACATTGCCGTAGTATGCCGAAGGGGCAAGCACTAGTGTATTATTATTTTACTACATACAGCAAAACATGTTAGGTAGAGATTCATTTGTCTATCAAGCTATTGCAAGCTTGATATTAGAATTGAACTTACTAACATGCTACTACAAGGGATAAACGAGAAGTACAACAAATGAGGTTAATATGAGTTGGTTGGTCGGGTCATTTACTGAGACGGAAGAAAGAATAAGGGAATGCTGCCCAGATGCTCCCCTTGTAAGCATAAAGCACAAGGGACTTGTAATCAATGCCGGAGGTAATCCCCGCACCTGCAGGCACGGACTTCTTGCAACCGGTGAAGCATATATAGTTCTGGGATATCCGCTATATCTGCATGGGGATAAGTATATACCGCTTTGCGATGCCAAACTTTGCGAGCTGATAATGCAGGATGATATGCAGCAAAAGCTGGATGGACATTGGCTTATCATGCTTGTTAAAGAAGATAGTATCCGCATTGTTAATGATAGTCTGGGAAAACGCTCTCTGTATATATCTACCCAGCAGAAGGTTTCGTTGTTTACGACTAGTCTGGCAATCTTGAAGTCTGTAGTAAGTGCCGAGCTGGACTTCCGCAAGACCGGTTCCTTGTGGCATACGATGTTCCCGGCATCAAACGACAGATACTCGCCTTCTCACAGGTGTAGCTACTACAATACTGAGATGTTGAGCCCTGGCTCGGTAGCTATTATATCCCGTACAAGGTTTGAAGTAAGCCAATCTCAGTTTCTTCCCGATAGCAGCAAACGAGACATAATCTCGCTGCTATCAAGCTGCTGTCTTGCCCCTTTGAAAGACACTACCCGCTTGGCTATCGGGCTTTCCGGGGGAATGGACATCCGTCCACTGCTTGCTATCTATCTTGGTAGCGGGGTAAAGGTATCTGCCATCTATTATGGGAATGACGACACAGAAGACTATCGAATTGGCAAGCAGATGGCTACAGACCTGGGTTTTGAACATCATCATATCAGTTTCGAATCTGCTGAAAGTGCCGATCCCTGGCAACAAGCAGTTAATTATATGTACTCGCGCGGGATATCGGCAAATCCAATTGACGCTCCCTACTTCGGATTGTATCGCCAGATAGCTGAAAGTTTTGATACTTATGTAAGCGGGTATTTTGGCGAGTTGTACCGTTTTCGCTTTTATGTGGCACATCTGCTTAGCATTTTTAAAGGCAAACACCGGAGTTCGGCAGACCTGAGTGCATATCTGTATCGTATTCCCCCGTCTATCTTCAAGCCGGAATTTGCCAGGATGCTCCATGACGGATATGTAGAGGATATTCGCTCTGCCTTTGCTTCGATGCCAGCCACTATCGGGAAGCCAAATCCCTTTTGGTATGATCTATTCCTTGCAAGGTATGCCCCGATGAGTGTCGTATCGGGTACGTTGGCAGCTATGGACGAGATACTGCTCGATCATATGCCCTGGCTTCAAAGAGGTATTATCTCGCAACACTGGCACAACAGCTTTGCCTACCAACTTGGTGAAGGGATTCACAGAAGAGCAGTATCACAATTCTATCCCACATTAGAAAAGTATCCTTTAGCCTTGCTTCACGTAAGAGCTCCATATTATTATCGGCAATACATGGTTAAACTGAAGATGTGGAAACACTATCGCAACCGACCAATGACACGTGAAAGCAGATCAGAACGCTTCCTGAACAGGAATAAAGAGAATATCCTTGATCTATTTCTTAGTCGTAGAGTGCAAGAATACCATCCCTATGACACCGCGAAGATCGATAAAGCTCTAAATGCCTTCTACAATGGTGATAAAAGCGCAATTAGCACTGTATTGTGCTGGCTGGGGTTTGAACTTGGTCGTTAGCTAACCGTTGGATATGTGTCATATTTCACTAAGCTCCCATATGCTGAATTTAGTTTGACATATTTTTCGGGTATAAAAGGATGGTATTATGAGTATGATCGTTTTTGATAAGCATATAGAAAATAAACTTGATAGCCTGCCCAAAGGCTGGGCAAGCTTTTGCCTGTATAATGGTGAAGCTATGCTATATTCGGGCTATACGGCAAATCTGGCTGTGCGTATCAAAACCATTATTGCTAAAGCCGATGAAGGCGGCATATACCGCGAGATGTGGTCGCTGGCAAATGGGCTGGACTACGATGTTCACACCAGCGGGATTGATGCACTAATTCAGCATAAAGCATCAGTTACCGATTTTGTGCCGACCTATCAATTCCGCATAATGCCTTGGGAAAGCTATGTTTATCTTGGCATTGACGCCCATCGCTTTCCTTTTTCGACAATAGTGGAGCATACGAATGACGATTGGCTATATCTTGGTCCATTCAGGAGCAGGTTCTTTATTGCGGATGTGATAGATACATTGTCGCGCATCCTAAAGCTTCCGTATTGCGAGAGCGGTACTTATCCCTGCGAGAAATTTGACAAAGACATCTGCAGGGGCTGGTGCCTAAGCCTTGCATCGGAGAAGGAAAGCAAATCCGAGCAAAGCCTTGACAAGCTTGATGCCCTGTTAAAAGAAGCATATTTGCACCCAAACAATGGCATCCTGGAAATGATAGGCAAGAACAGAGATGAGTATTTTAATGAGCTTGAGTTCAGCAAAGCATCGCTGTTAGACGATGAAATTGAGCTGTTATCCAAGTATAAAGATTGGCTAAACTTCCTATATACTGCCAAGATGCTGGAGTATGAGAGCGACACGCTAGGCATATCCCGCGGAAGGATTACACGTTGCACATATAAAGGAAGGGAATATCATTATCCGGTGGACTACACAGAGTTTAGAGACAACGAGCTACTTGCGCTAAACATGGACTATGTAGATGAGAGCCGGGTAATCTACGAATTCCTGAGGAACGGGGAGAGATAAATGCACGAAGAGATTTCAAAATTACCTATTGTAAAATACAGCCGCCAAGGTAAGGTGCGCGACATATACGAACTTGGAGACACGCTGTTGCTGGTTACCAGCGACCGCATATCAGCCTTTGATGTAGTATTTCCAGAACCCATTCCAGACAAAGGCAAGATTCTAAACTCCATTTCTGCACATTTCTTTAAAAGCACTCAGCACATTGTTCCCAATCACTTCATTAGCGACGATGTGGACGAGTATCCAACCGAGCTGCACGCATACAGAGACTATCTTGCTGGCAGAAGCATGCTGGTAAGAAAGACCCGCGTTATCCCCTTCGAGTGCATTGTGCGTGGTTATATAAGCGGCTCTGCGTGGAGCGAATATGCCAAAACCAATACCATTGGCAAGATGCTAATTGCCGAGGAGATGCAGGAAAGCCAGAAGTTTATGCACCCCCTGTTTACTCCCAGCACCAAGGTGGATGATGGTCACGACGAGAACATCAGCTATCGTGAATTTCTATCTCGCATGGATGAGAAGCTGGCGGTGTTCATTCGAGATAGATCGGTGGAGCTTTACAACCATGCGCATGAGATATTGCTTAAGCATGGAATAATACTAGCAGATACCAAGTTTGAATATGGTTCCATCGGCAATCAGATATACCTGATAGACGAAGTGTTAACTCCCGATTCATCGCGTTTTTGGGCATTGGAAGACTATCAGATTGGCACAAGTCCGAATAGCTATGACAAGCAGTATATTCGCGATTACCTGCTGTCCATTGGTTGGGATAAACAGCCACCTGCACCCTCGCTTCCTGCCGACGTAATAGCTAAAACACGCGAGAAATACCTCGCTGTTCACAACATTATCACCTCTGAAGAGCTATATATATGACAAAAGTTATCTGCATTGTGGACGATGAAGACGAATTGGTAGAGAATCTTAAATACGAGATTAGTGCCCTGCGTCCGAATTGGGAGATTATTACTTTTTCGAACGGCATGAAAGCCATGCAGGAGATAGTAAAAGGCAAAGTTGATTTGGTGCTTACCGATATTGCCATGCCGGATATGGACGGCTATGAGCTTTACTGGCGGGTGAAGNNACCATGTTCTGGTGCGTGCCAAAGTTGATGGATTAAAAGACGTGCTGTTCAAGCCCTTCGATACCGACAAACTGGTGGAGCTAATCGACCTCAGACTGCAAAAGCAGTAATAAGTCTTAAGGTGAACACACACAGCCTTATCCGCAAGCACTTGCTACAGCGTAGCCTGTTAAGCTATGCTCTTTATCCATTTGGCTGCCTGTATGCTGCCATCCAGAAGCTTAGGCGCAGGTATTTCTATCCCAAGCCCTATCGTGCATCTTGCAAGGTGATTAGCATCGGCAATATAGTTAGCGGTGGCTCTGGTAAAACCCCATTAACCATTGCCCTGGCGCGTATGCTAAGCTCTAAAGGCATCAGAATTGTGGTATCGCACCGTGGCTATAAAGGCAAATTTGAACATTGCCCCCAGCTTATCTCCGATGCTGGAAGCGTATTATTTTCCGCAGAGCTTGCAGGAGACGAAGCTCATCTTATTGCCTCCTCTCTACCTGGGATTCCCGTAGTTGTAGGCAGGAAGCGCAAAGAAGCTATAAAGCTGGCTCTAAAGGCATATCCCAATACCCAGCTTATCATTATGGACGATGGCTTTCAGCATATTTCCGTGGCTAGAGATCTGGATATTGTGTCCTTCTCCGCGGAAACTGGTATTGGTAACGGCTTTGTGCTGCCTTCCGGCTATCTGCGTGAAGGCATTGATGCGCTTAATAGCAATTGTCTGGCGGTTATCTACCGTATGCAGGAGGACGCCAAAGAGAAGCATTGGGAAAAGGCTATTGCAGCCAGAGCAGCCACCGTGATCCATAGCTATGCCAGTCCTGAAGCTTGCGTTGATCATCTGGGCAACTGCTTTCCTGTAGATACCTTGCATAATAAACGTCTCGTGTTAGTTTCCGGAATAGCCCACCCCGGAAGCTTTGCAAAAACGGTAAAGAAGCTTGGCTTACGCTATGCCAAGCATTACATTTATCCCGATCACTATGCCTTTGACAAACCAGATGTGGCAGAAAGACTGTTACACGAACAGG
>DIMZ01000236.1:7262-7468 GCA_002425825.1 Cloacimonetes bacterium UBA5553
AACCGGAACTAATCCTCTGTACCCAAAAAGACATCATGAAGCTTGCCGCACACCCCACGCTGGCACCACGCTTGCGGGCTCTGGTTTTGGGCTATCATTTTACTGATGCCCCTGCATTTATAAACCTGGTATTAGATAGCATTCAGCTTGGCTAAGCCTTCCACACGTGCTGGAATAACGCTATAATTGCTAATGAATTACGCATC
>DIMZ01000236.1:7489-8149 GCA_002425825.1 Cloacimonetes bacterium UBA5553
GTAATTCGTTCAAGGAAGCAGCGGATAGTTTGAATATGTTCTACAGGGGATGAATGGTGTGCAGGTCAGCTTCCCGCATACTGCGAGGCTATTGCAACGGCTGCGGTTTCGGCTCTCAAGATTAGTCTGGATATGCTTATCTCGCTGAGCTTGCTTTCAGCAAAGAGGCAAAGCTCACCCTTGTCCCATCCCCCTTCCGGGCCAATAACAAAGCAGGGCGGGGAGTTTAGCTTCAAATCCCGCAACCAGACATCCGGGCGACTCTCCGAGCAAACGATTGGCTGCCATCCGCATTCAGCAATACGGGCAAGGGCAGCAGGTAAAGCCTGGGGAGAGTGAATGGTGGGCAGGAAGGGATTGTCACACTGCTTAATGGCTGCCAGGGCAATACGCTCGAAGCGTTGGCTGGTGTTATCTGATGCAGTTCTAACGCTGTGTTCACTGGTGAAGGGAAAGAATTGCAGCGCGCCAAGCTCGGTGCATTTCTCTATGATTAGTTCATCATGCTTGTTTTTTAACAGGGCAAAGGCGATGGCAAAAGGCTTTTCCGGCTGGGTTTGCCCGTGAGTGGCAGTTATCTCCAGCTTGGCATTGCGCTTGTTTAATTCCGCAATAATGGCTTCGGCAATGATGCCAGTGCCGTTGTTCAGCTTCAGTTTG